>CALWRK010000016.1 GCA_944383935.1 uncultured Clostridia bacterium | reverse complement strand
ACGAGAAAATAAACACATATCCGCTATAAATAATTATATATGTAAAATGTGTTCTAACAGGGTTGGGTAAAGGTACGGTCAAAAATAGTAAATAATAACCACCGGTTATCAAATTGCGATTGCCGAATATAACAAATGAGAATTTCGCCATAGCGGATGCAACCCTTCATGCAAACTCCACCTCTCATATCGACTATAACTGCAACGCGGACGCCGACTTAATCGTATCCCCTGCTCCATTGAAAAAGACCGGGTATACATAGTGCGGATATGAATTGACTAAACAAGCCGCCCTCGTATTCGCCGGCGTCGCATCTGCGTCTGCAAATTGCACGGCGAAACGAATCGGCTTGCAAGTTGTCGCATCGTCGTTACCATGGTACATCACCGATGGCCGCTTCAAAAGTATAATGCCCTCTGCTATTGTACCGTTCGCTCGATCAGTGATGAAAGGCATTAATATATTTCCCCTCCATCGCAGTCAAACTTTGCAAAGGCAAGCATGATATCCGCTCCTTTTCGGCAACTCTTAGCCGACGCGTCGAGGCGCTTCCCACCGAAGCACACGGTGATGCGCGGTATGCTTCCAATAAAAACAGACTAAGACCGTATGCAATCGAATCCATACAAATTTACCGATAAAAGGCAACTGTAATCACGGCTCTCATACCATACCGCCACTGCGTTTACAGACCGCAGGATGCGGATACCAAGGAAAATAAAATATGCAGCATATAATGCTAATGAAGAGGCTTTCTTAGGTTGATTCCACGTCATGACGTGACACCTCATATATGCCGCCACACGTTGAATAGAACGATTGAATATATTGAATTTAGTGCATAAAATATACATAATCGAACATTGTCGGAATTATTACACATAGAAAAAAATCGGTATCGCTACGCCTTCTTTCTGCTCACATTTGACTTATAATTTTGCAATTATATGTTGAAAGTGCATATAACATACATATATTATCGCAAGAAAAATTTTATGTCCTTACACCTGTTTTTGCAAAGCGTAAACTTATAAAAGCGCTATACTTATACCCTTTACCTTTTAGATATTTTGTTTATAATTTAGTGCATAAAGCATACATAAAATCATATCCTTGTTTTGCAAAGAGAAAACATCCGTAAATTTAAGAAACCTCTTCAATAAGGTATCCTCTTTCTCCTTCGATTCCGAGATCAATATGGGCAGTCACGTTTTTGCAATATGATTTGCGTTTTATCTTACAACTGTCAAAGAGGGGTAGTGAAATAATTAAATGAATTGCGGCTATCGTATCGCCGATATGTAAAAGATATGGCACGACAAATCAATCGAGGGAAAGCGAGCACCGGAGAGAAATTGAGAGGTTAAAAATCAGGGGTGGATTTTCTCCACCCCCGAGATATTCGATTATCAGGCGTTTTCGTTCCAAATATATCCTACGTTCTTGATGGTCTGCAAGTACTTGTCCGCATCGTATTTTTTGAGGATCTTTCTCAAATTGGACACATATACCTCCGTGACGGACAGAACGGTATTGCAGTCCTCGCCCCAGACGTAGTTGTAGAGTTGTTCTTTGTTGACCACGATATTGCGGTTTCTGATGAAGTACTCCATAATGTCGTACATTTTGCCGGAGAGTTTGACATACTTGCCGTCAACGGTGAACATCTTGGTCTTGATGTCCAGCTTCATATTTTTAAGCTCGTACACGCTGCTTTTGAAAAGATTGTTGGCTCTGCGCAAAACCGCATCCACGCGCGCCTTACTCTCCCTGGCGTTGATGGGAGCGTGCAGATAGTCATCAGCACCCAACTCCAATATGTCGGCTGCGAGCTCGGAGTTATCCATATCGCTTACGACTATGAGCGGAACGTTGCTGCGTTTCCTAAGCTGCGTAATAAACTCTATGCAGTTCATCTTTGTGAGTTTTATATCCGTTATAACCAAATCGTATACGTTTGAAGAAGCACGGAAAAGCGCGTCTTCGCTGTCATCGCAGATATAGCATTCGCCTACGTCTTTCATTATGGCGCTGACCTTTTCGCAAGATTCAGATCCGCCTTTGCAGATTAAAATTTTCATATTCATCACCCTAATATTTTATTTGTATGCCGCACATACATTTAGATTAGTCTTTCGACTGCTTTAATTTATTATACCATAATTATTCTAAAATGCAAGCGTCAAATGTAAAATATTCTGCAAATTTCACAATTTTTCGGATTTGCTCGTCAATATCGACATATTAGCCGTATGTGTTAAATTTTTTGGACATTTGCACTTAATAGCAGCGTTTTTTGACGTGATGGCGACAGAAGATTTTCGGACGGATTTTTACTTTGATATTTAACGGATTCTTTAATTCTTCTAAATAAAATAGAAGCAAATCCACCTATGCTTTACATTTCTATTGTCAAAAATATGACATTCGCCATACAATCGAAAACTTATCAAATGGATAAACCTCGATTTTTTAAGGCTGAAACGCTCAAAGAAAAAATTTTTTTACGCGGTAGGATCTCTCTGTCTTGCGTCTTGCTTACGGATAAAAGCCGTTCAAGTGCGTGGCTCATCCTTAAAACGGTCACTCTCCATTTGATATTTACCTTCATTTTACATTGAAATTACACGCATTTTACCCTTTAGTAAACGCGCAAAAAGTTTGAAAAAACAAGGCGTAATTTGTTGACATAAAATTTCCCTGTTGCTATAATGTTAGCACGCTAACAGTTATCTGTCGGCACATAGGAAGGGAACGACCGCAAGATGGGGAATGGCAGAGAGATAGGGTACGAAATCCGCGCCCTGAACAACACGATACGCAACCGCATAAATAACTTAAAGACGCCCAGTTCGCCCGACCACGCCACGCGTATGCAGGCATGGGTTTCGGCTTTTGTGTTTCATGCGGATAGACCTATTTATCAAAAGGACATAGAGACGGAGTTCGAGATAAAGCGTTCCACCGCCTCCACCCTGCTCACGTCCATGGAAAAGAACGGGCTTATCACCCGCAGTTCGGTGGAACACGACGCGAGATTGAAGAGAATAGAGCTTACCGACAAGGCGAGGAGAATGCACGAACAATTTCTGATCACAGCAAAAAGGGTGGAATCCTGCCTTGCAAAAGGACTGGACGAAGAGGAGCTGGACGCCTTCTTCCGCACGCTGGACAAGATAAGCGACAACGCGCGAAACATGGAGATATAGACGTCCTTTGGACGCATATATAGTAAAAACAGACAAACGATACTAAATTTTCTTTGCGGCACTGCCGCACAGGAGGCAAAATGATAAAGACATTTGCAAAAAGTATTCGTGAATACAAAAAAGCCAGCATTTTGACGCCTACCATGGTTTCGCTTGAAGTCATACTGGAAGTGCTCATTCCGTTTATTACGGCGAGTTTGATCACTTATATGCAGACGGAGGCAGAAAACATGGAATTGTCCACCATAATCATATACGGGGTAATATTGGTGGTGATGGCTATGGCTTCCTTGGTTTCGGGTATGCTTTCGGGCAAGTTCTGCGCCACGGCTTCTACGGGCTTTGCGAAGAATCTGCGCCACGATATGTATTACCGCATCCAGCAGTATTCATTTGAAAACATCGACAATTTCTCCACGTCGTCGCTCATCACGCGCATGACAACGGACGTGACCAACGTACAGATGGCATATATGATGATCATCCGCATAGCCATCCGCACTCCCCTCATGCTGATATGCTGCTTGGCGATGACTTTTGTCGTGAATGTGTATATCGCCATAATCTATTTGGTGATGGCGCCTATTATGGGCGTTTTGCTCATGATAATAGCTTTCAAAGTCAAGCCCATATTCACCAAAGTGTTCAAAAAGTATGACGCCATGAACGAGGGCGTTCAAGAGAACGTACGCGGAGCGAGAGTGGTGAAAGCGTATGTACGCGAGGACTATGAAAAGCAGAAGTTCTCCGCAAAAGCCGACGACATCAAAAAGGACTTTACCCGCGCGGAAAAGATCTTGGCGTTAAACACTCCCGTCATGCAGTTTTTCATCTACGCTTTTATGCTCGTGGTGGCGATCTTGGGCGCGATGCTCGTGGTCAACAGTCATAACGGCACGGTAAACACCACTTTCGGCACGCTGGAGCTGGGCGACATCTCTTCCCTCATCTCCTATGCGTTCATGATGCTGCAAAGCCTGATGATGCTGGCGATGATAGCCGTTATGGTTTCCATGGCGGTGACGAGCGCGCAGCGTATCAAAAAGGTATTGGACGAAGAGAGCACCCTACACAATCCCGAAAATCCCGTATATGAGGTCAAGGACGGCTCCATAAATTTCGATAACGTGTCTTTTTCCTATGTGAACGACCCCGATAAGCTGTCCCTATTCGACATAAATTTGGAAATTCCCACCGGATCCACAGTGGGTATTCTGGGCAGTACGGGTTCTTCCAAATCCACGCTCGTGCAGCTCATACCCCGCCTGTACGATACCACTTTGGGCAACGTATATGTGGGCGGAAAGAATGTAAAAGAATACGATTTGGACACGCTGAGAAACAGCGTAGCCATGGTATTGCAGAAAAATACACTCTTCTCCGGCACGATAAAGGAGAATATGCGCTGGGGCAATTTGAACGCCACAGACGAAGAGATAGAAGAAGCGTGCAAGCAGGCGCAGGCGGATTCTTTCATACAGACCTTTACCAATAAATACGACACCTACATAGAACAGGGCGGCACCAACGTTTCCGGCGGACAGAGGCAGAGATTATGCATAGCGCGCGCCCTGCTCAAAAAGCCCAAGATAATCATCTTCGACGACTCCACGTCCGCAGTGGACACCAAGACGGACGCGCTCATACGCAAGGAGCTGAAAGAGAATATCCCCGGCACCACCAAGATATTCATAGCCCAACGCATCACTTCCGTGCAGGACGCGGATATCATAATAGTCATGAACGGCGGCAAGATAGCCGCAAAGGGCACGCATGAGGAGCTGATGGAAACCAGCCCCCTCTATCGCGAGATATACGAAGCGCAGGTGGGCGGCACCGCCGCGGAAAACACGATTGTTGCCAAGAAGGAGGACGGTGAAAATGAATAAGATAACTCACAGCAGAGCTTCCGCGATGGGACAGTTGTTCAAAGCCTTGTTCAAGAATTACAAAGTGCACATGATATTCGTCATGCTGGGCATAGTCCTGAGCGTGGCGGGATCGGTGGGAAACATCCTCATGACGGAGAACGTCGTGAGCGAAGTGGAAGCTATTTTGAAAACAGTGCAAGCGGGCGGCAAAGCCGACTTCACTCAGCTGTTCGAATTCATAGGCATAGTGGGCGCGGTGTTTGCGGTGGCGGTTATAGGCGCGTTTATGTATACCCGCCTGATGGCGATAGTCACACAATCTTTCCTTGCGGATACGCGTAAGGCGATGTTCAATAAGATGCAGACGTTGCCCATACGTTTCTTCGATACGAATAAGACGGGCGACATCATGTCTGTGTATACCAACGACGTGGACGCATTGCGTCAGATGCTCTCCCAGAGTCTGCCTCAGGTGGTGCTTTCCGTGATCATGCTGCTGGCGGCGCTTATCATCATGCTGCTCTACAGCTTGTGGCTTTCCATAATCATCTTGGCTTGCGCGGTCATAATGGTCTTTATTTCCAAGCACATCGCGGGCAAGTCGGTGAAGTACTTCGTGCGCCAGCAGGATTCGCTGGGTAAAGTCAACGGCTATATAGAAGAATCCTTGCAGGGACAGAAAGTCATAAAGGTGTTCGTGCACGAGCGCGAATCGGAGAAGGCGTTCGACAAGGTGAACGACGAGCTGTTCTCTTCTGCGGAAAAGGCGAATAAGTACAGCAACATTCTCATGCCAATCCTTGCAAACGTGGGCAACCTTACCTACGTCATAATCGCCATAATAGGCGCGGTATTTATCCTTACCGACGTCACCAACATAAGCCTCAGAGGCAACATAGGCACGTTCAGCGTATCTGTGGTGGTCATGTTCTTGCAGCTTGCAATGATGTTCTCCCGTCAGGTGGGTATGGTTTCGCAGCAGGTGAACTCCATTGCCATGGGTATTGCGGGCGCACAGCGTATATTCACCTTGATAGACGAAGAACCGGAAAAAGACAACGGCTATGTCATGCTGGTACACGCGAAATACGATGAGAACGGCGAACTTACCGAGAGTGAAACGCGCACGGGTCTGTGGGCGTGGAAGCACTACCACAAGGCTACGAACACCACCACCTACCGCAAGCTGGAAGGCGACATATATATAGAGCATATGGACTTTGGCTATACGCCCGACAAATTGGTGCTCAAAGATATCTCCCTGTATGCAAAGCCCGGTCAAAAAGTGGCTTTCGTGGGCGCGACGGGCGCAGGCAAGACCACGATTACCAACCTGATAAACCGCTTCTACGACATAGACGATGGCAAGATACGCTATGACGGCATAAACATCAATAAGATCAAAAAGCCCGATTTGAGGCGCAGCTTGGGCATGGTCTTGCAAGATATCAACCTCTTCACCGGCACCATCATGGAGAATATCCGTTACGGCAAACTGGACGCCACGGACGAAGACTGCATCAAGGCGGCAAAGATAGCCAACGCATACGACTTTATCTCCCGCCTGCCCGACGGCTTTAACACCATGTTGGAATCGGACGGAGCCAACCTCTCGCAAGGTCAGCGCCAGCTGCTCTCCATAGCGCGCGCCGCCGTTGCCGACGCTCCCGTTATGATAATGGACGAAGCTACTTCCTCCATAGATACTCATACGGAAAAACTCGTGCAAGACGGTATGGATAAGCTGATGGAAGGCAGAACGGTGTTCGTCATAGCCCACCGCCTGTCCACGGTACGCAATTCCGACGTGATAATGGTGCTCGACCACGGCAGCATAATCGAGCGCGGCACGCACGAACAACTCATCGCCAAGAAGGGCACTTACTACCAACTCTACACCGGCGCTTTCGAACTGGAATAAGAAAACTGAAAAAAAGGGAGGCGCAGCTGCGCCTCCTTTTTTTATTGCCTTGTTTGCCGTGACTTTTACGCCGCGGTGAAAGTCGTAAACAGATATTGCAGGACGTATTCCCTATCCCCTATCCTTATCCTGAAATGGGCGGCATCGGACACTTCATAGGGTATCCCCTCTATCGAAGTGGCAGGAGCGTTGTCCCCGGAAAGTCCGTGAATGTGCGGCTGTTCCTCGGTGCAGCCTGTCGGGTGGATAAGTCCGGAGAGAGTTTCCAGCTGTTCTCCGTCACTCAGCTTTATCCAGTGGTCGAGCACTTCCACACTGTCTGCGGAAACTTCGAAACGCATATCCTTGTCCACTTCAAACGCGCCCTCTTCCACGAATACTTCCGCAGTGACGTCTTGGAAAGATACCCTGCTTATCTTCACGTTTGCAAACGCGCCCGAGCATATGCGGCTGACCGAGTTTGTGACAAAGACGGTGTTTATACTCTTATTGCAGGAAAATGCGCCGGGAGCGACTATATTTGCCGTAATCGTATAGGTATTAGCCGCACTCTTTGCCGCAGGTATGAGATAGAGCGTCGTCTTTCCGTCGCTGCCCACGCCATACAAGCCCCCGTCGGTGTCGTTTATATAATAGCAGTCGCGCTCCTGACTGTCCCCGCGCACGCTGATGACGGAGAGGTTTGCCATTCCCGCCAGGGCATTGTCTATAAGCGTTACGTTGGTGTAAGGGAAATCCTCCAAGTCCTTGACCGTACTGCCGGCAAAGGCGTTTGGATAGATAGTGAGTCTTTCAAAACCCGTGTCGAACTCCACTTGATCTATGTCCGCTCCGGCAAAGGCATTTTCCGCTATGATGGTCACTTCCGCGTCTATGCCCGCTTCTTCATTTCCCAGACGGGACAGCACTTTAAGCCTCCTTTCGCCCTCCACATATCCGATGACGGTAGCGAACTGTCCGTCCACTTTATATCTCACTCCGCCGGCAACCACAGTGCCGTCTTCCTCCACACTGACGGGTGTACAAGCGGATAGCGCAGCCGCACAGCCCAGAGCTAAAATCAGCATCACTATGACGCTTACAGCAAGTTTTTTCATATCTTTTCCTCCTGCTTATAACTATTATACATAAAAAACAGGCTCCCGTCAATACGAAAATTTTTCCTCAAAACGCTTGCGGGCGGCAAAATTCCGCGCCCGTGTCTGTCCTCCGACTTATCGAATTTCCGAAAGGGAGATACTGAAAATGCGGAGAGGTCTGTTTCCAGCTTTCTCCGCATAAATATGAGAAAATATGAATATTTTTCCTTACTCCTCCCCTTCTTCTTTCTCTCCTTCACCCTCCTTGGAAGCGGCATTCGGCGACACTTCGTTTTGCGCCTTTGCGCTCTCCAAGACGCAGGCGCGAAGCCTGTCGGCGTCCTTTGCAACGAAGATCACGGGAATTATCGCAAGCAGCGCCACAACGGCTGCGGCGAGAAAGATTTCAAAGGGCGGAGAAGCCAATCCGCTGTCGTGGGCATCGAAGGAATTTATGCCTATGGCAAGGGAGATAATGGGACCTATGACCATGGGGATGAGCACGGTGAACATCATTCTCACGCCCTGAAATCTCCCCTCATATCCTTTGGGAATGTAGTCCTGGAATGCGGACATCAGTCCGCCCGACGTGCACAGCATGGAGCCGAGCATTATCGTGCCGCCCACATACAGCATAGGCAGATAGGCGCTTTCACCCATGAACTTGGTAAGGTACACAAGGAGCGTGCCCACTACCACCACACAAGTGAGCGGAACATAGAATTTTTTTCTGCCGAACTTATCGTACAGCACGCCCATCACGCCCGTTATCACCGCAGAAAGCACGATGACCACCGCCAGCGGAAGCATATAGTCGGTGATGCCCAAAGTTTTTGTGATGAAGTTTATGAGATAGGACATGAAAGTCTGTTGGGCTATGCCGATAAGGCAAAGCGCAGCCAAACTTATATACATATACTTATTGTTCTTTGCCACCGAAGGGCGGAACCCGTAGAATATGTCCGAAACTTTACGCATATCCGAGCGCACGATGTTGGGGGAATCCTTCACCAAAAACACGGAGATTATACCGCATACGACGGGGATTACTCCCAAGATTATGAAGAAGAGGTCGTACTTTTGTTTGTCGTATGTAAACATTGCCACCACTATGGCGACCACCGTGGCGAGTACGGGCATTATCTGCAATATCGTGTTCACCTTTCCCCTGTTAGTGCCGTCCGTGATGTCCGTTATCCAGGCGTTGAACGCCGCGTCGTTTGCCGTGGAGCCGGCAAAAGTCATGACGCAGTCGAATACGACGAGCAGCGTAATTATGAGCGCGCTCTTCGACGAGTCGAAATCCACGGGAATGGCGGCAAAAAGCATGATGGTCACGCCCCATGCCAGATAGCCCGCGGAGATGAACACCTTGCGCTTGCCCACCTTATCGCTGAGTGCGCCCGCAAATATCGTCGTGACGGTGGCGGTTACGGCGGATAAGATAACCATGAGCGTGGTAGCCACATAATAGCTGTTGCCGAATTTGCTCATATCCTCAAACAGGTCTTGGGCGAAAGTGGCAAAATACATATTCTCTATCACCCAAGCTATCTGACCTATAAGACCGCATAGGAGCACGCTCGTCCATATCCTGCCTGAAAGACGTGTGGATTTGGTTTTGATCATAATTTTCCCTCCTGATTATCTACTTAAATAATATACCTAATCTTTACATTTTTCAAGAGGGAATTTCATGCGAATAAGAAAAATTAAGGGCGTGTAAGCTCTATGCCCACAACGCCGAAACGCTCTTGTTCTGCCAAAGAGTAATATTTGAGCATATCGTCGGCGTTTGCGCTTTTGACATTTTCCGCGGTGTATCCGCATTTTATCAAATCCAATGAGGAGTACAACTTTTTGAAATTTTCAAAGACGTGCAAGGCTTTGACTGTACAAGTCAATCTTTCGCCCGTCTGCCGACATATAAATACGATGCTATCGCCTGCCCGCAGGCTTCGCCGTTTTTCATCATACAGCCTAAGTTCTATCGTCTTGCTTCCTCTCTTTATCATATCAAACGGCGATGGATTAAGCCGCATTTTTCTATATCTTTCCATAGTACATATACGTTTGAATATGCTCCACATATTTGCCGAATACGGAGTATTTTTCAAAATGATCTTTTAGTGCGGCGACGTACTCTTTGTACTTTGCGTCCCCCTCTTTCAAGGCATAAGAGGAAGAGAGTCTGCGTCCGACAAACTCCTCCGAGGTATAGGAAAAAGCGCCGTTTTCAAAGCGCATCCGACTGTATCCGTGCTTAAAAAATTCGAGCAAAGAGGAATTGTCGCCGTTGAAAATTCCCCCCGAACGTCCCTTGAAGTTGTGCTCGCAGTATTTTAAGTCGAGCGCATAGAGTGCCTGTTCCGCCTCGTCCCTGTCGCGCATATTCCATATGAGCGCCACGACACCGCCATCTTTCAATATCCTCTTGCAGCAGGCGTGAAATGCCGATGTGTTAAACCAATGAAATGCCTGCGCTGCGGTAACGAGGTCCATACTCTTGTCCGGAAGAGCTATGTCCTCGGCGGGAGAGGAAACGTATGTAAAGTTGTATTTTCCCCGGAAATTCGTCTGCAATATACGCGCCATATCCCCGTTAGGCTCCACGCAAAAGGTGTTTATTCCGCGCTCTATAAGTCCGCGTGCGAACTTGCCAGTACCCGATCCCACGTCGGCGACATTTCCCCCGTAAGGCAAGTATGTTTTGCATAAATATTCATAGAGAGCGTCCGGATATCCTGGGCGAAACTCCTCGTATATATCCGCTTTTCCGCTGAATTTTTTCGTGTTGTCATACATTTTGTCCATAAAAAAACTCTCCTGTATTTTATTATACTACGCAGAAAAAATTTTTTCAATATGTGCTTTAATATCGTTTACATACCTGCGCCCTGGTGATATAATTGCGACATGGGCGAATTATACTTGAAAACTTTGATAATAATGCTGGTGCTTTCGGCGTTCATAGTCCCCGGTTTTATACTGCGCAAGATTAAGATGTTGCGCGCGGAAGCCACCGAATCTTTGAGCACCATATTGCTGTATGTGTGCCAGCCGCTGATGATAATCAACTCCCTCTGCGTATTCGACGACGCGGCTTGGGCGGAGATCCGATCCATGTCAAAAGTCAGCCTTTTGTGCGATTTTGCCATAGTGTTTGCCATCTCCACGGTGGCGTTTTTATTGCTGTTCGGCATATGCAAATTGCTGTTTATAAAGTATCAAAATAAGACCGCCGCGGGCATATACTCCTTTATCACCCTCTTTTCCAACTGCGGGTTTATAGGCGTGCCTTTTATAGAGATGTTCTCCGATCACAATCCGCTTGCCAGCGTATATGTGATGGTGTTCAATATAGTTTTCTGCATATTCAGCTGGACTGTGGGAGTATACTTCATCACGGGGAGCAGAAAGGAGATATCCTTTAAGAAAGTCATCCTAAACCCCACGATTATAGCGAGCATAATAGCCCTAATACTCTTCTTTGTGCCCGAGATAAACTTCTTTATGTTCGAAGAGATAGAGGAGATAAAGGTGTTCCCGCAGTATCTGGCATACACTACCACCCCCATTTCCATGCTGATAGTGGGCATACGCATAGCGGATATGACGATGCGCGATATCTTCGCAAAACCTATGGCATATGCCGCGGGAGCGCTCAGATTGGTGCTCGCCCCTGCCGTAACGCTGTGCGTGGCTCTGGCTTTCTTTGCGATAATAAAGGCGATAAATCCCTCCGCCGTACAGCAGGATTACGCCTTCCTCGCGCCGATAATTTCCATGGCTATGTCGCCGGCTGCTTCGGTGGTGGCGATGAGCACGAGATTCAAGGGGGATACCGCCCTGTCAGCAACTACATTCGTGACCGCTACGCTCATAAGCATAATAATCATACCGCTCACCGCCTCTGCGGCGATGAGTATTTGGGGAATGCTGTAGTCAAGATGAGCGGAAACGGCAGGACTCTCTTTCTTGACAAAGCAATTCTATTAAAATTCGCCGTTAAAAGTCATCGCCGTCGCAGAACCCGTCGTCGTAATAAGTATCGCCGCAGTCGGTCGTGCCGTCCGTGCCGTCGTAAGGACGCTTCTTGAACTCGTCCATATCATCGAAAAGCAGGGCGTCGCGCATATCCACGTCGCCGTCATGATCCCAGTCGGGAGTGAGGAACACGTCCTCTAAGAAGTTGAAATCGTCATCGCTCACAGCAGAATACCTCCAATATTTGAGTCTGCCTTATTCTACTTGCTCTAATATGACACCATTGTTCACGTTATAAAAACTTTTTCAGCCTTTGTAGTCGGCAAGAGAGGTAATGACCAGCCTCTGCCCTGCGTCGTCGTATAGCGTTCTCCAATAGGTCATCCCCGCCTGATTGATACCCTGTTCCGTCCAAACGCCCTGCTCCGCCGCCTCTGGCACCGCCACATAGCGGGGACTTCCGGCGGGATTGTCCATCAAAATCCCCTTTGCCTTTAACAGCTCGGACACCTTTTCAAAGGACGGCTTTTTGCAGTTGGGGAAGGCTTCGTGCACATTGCTCAGAATAATGCTGAGGGCTATGGGGCGCACGCTTATATTCACCTTTGCCGCCCGCTCCTCATCGTACACAAAATCGTCTTTTTTCGGCTTTTTAACCTTTCTCGACACCACACCGCCGTTTTCCACCACCTTTTTGAGCACATCGTTGACGTAATAAAGGCACCTGACTATACGCACGTTGTTGAGTACGGAATCCTCCGTTATGGCGCTGCCGTCCAGCGGATTTTCGCCGTTCGCCAGCTTTTCTATATACGTTTGCGCGTGCTTCAAAACTTCTATCTCTTCCATTTTTCTACCTCGTATGAATTTACTTTACTACATTATAGGGAATCGACGGCTCATGTCAAGGATGCTCCTTTAAGCGAACATATACCTGTAAAAAGCCCGCTGCCCGTCTATTTATCTCCTTTCAAAATCAGTACGTTCTTCAAAGTATTCGCCGCCGTGCGCTGTATCTCGCCCAAGGTGATGCCGCCCTCTTCTCCCAGCGTTTTGAGCAGGGTGCCGTCCGAGGTGTATTTTTTGGCGGCAAAAGTCATATTTCCCGGCATAAACACGTCCACCTGAGCGCGCACGCGATAGGCGTTGTCGCAAATGGCGGGGAATTCGGGACTTGCGCTCTTCCTCATCCACCAGTCGGTTATCACCAGCCCTTTATATTTCCACTCTCCGCGCAGCACGGTGGTGGCAAGGTCGTAATTGTAGTGGCTCCACACGCCGTTTATCTTGTTATACGAGGTCATTATACAGTGGGGAGCACTCTCCTTTATACATATTTCAAAGCCCTTTAAGTATATCTCGCGCAAGGCGCGTTCGGAAACGCGGCTGTCGTTGTAATTCCTGTTCACTTCCTGATTGTTGCAAGCAAAATGCTTGGGACAGGCGGATACTCCCTTGCTCTGTACGCCGTTCACCATAGCGGCGGCAATCTTCCCCGAAAGCAGCGGATCTTCGGAGAAATACTCGAAATTCCTGCCGCACAGCGGATCGCGCTGAATGTTCATACCGGGCGCGAGCAGCACTTGCGTGCCCTGCGCCTTCATCTCCTCGCCCACACAGGCGTAGAGTTGCGTTACAAGGACGGGGTTCCAACTCGACGCGAGCGCAGTGCCGCAGGGTAAAAGCGCGGTGCGCGCGTTCAGTCTGATCCCGGCAGGTCCGTCCGTGGTAGTAACGGCGGGCACGCCCTTTTTTTCGAGCGAGGGAATAACTCCGCCGTATACGCCCGCATTTCCCGCCGGTCCCTGCTTTGCGCCCATGCACCCATAGCCGCGGGTGAGCGCTTCCAACTCTTTTTTATCCAGAGTGGCGACAAAGTCTTGTACCGTGACATTGCCCTGCATAACTTCCTTGAAGTCTATCTCCCTATCGCTAATTGCAATCGCCTTTGGAAGGTTTTTGAGGATGCGCTCTTTCAAGCTGTAATCAATAAGAGGTGCTTGAGCGTGCTTCATCACAATCTTTCCGTCCTCTTCCGCAGCGATTATGCGCTCGAACTTTTCCTTTACGCCGCATACGCCCTGCAAAATGCCGACGACTTCGAGAGAGGATCGCTCGCATTCTCCCGCCTTTTTCAAACTATCGCTGCTCGCGCCGATGAGGAAGGTGTATGTCCCCTCTTCCAGCACATAGCAGTGCTTGTTTCCCGTCGCACCGCTGTCGTCGTAACTCGCAAAATCGGACGACTTCACGCGAATTTCGCCCCTCTCTTCCTCGCCCGCTTTCAGTTCGTCCGTCTTATAAAATCCTACCAGAGAAAGGGCTGCTTTTCCCAATTTTCCCTGAGGCGCCCTCACATACAACTGGACAACTTCCTTGCCTGCGGTTTTACCCGTATTTTTCACCGTAAAACGGCAGACTACCTCTTTCCCGTCCGAGTTAAACTCCTTTACCGCAATGTCGAATTGCGTATAGGAAAGTCCGTATCCGAAGGGATAGAGTACCTTTTCCTTGGCAAAAGTGGAAAAATAGCGATAGCCTACGAATATATCCTCCTTATAAAAGTTGAACTCCCTGTTTCCAAAATTTTCAGACGAAGGATAGTCGGAATAATTTCTCGCAATCGTCATGGGCAGCTTTGCGCAAGGCGACGCTTTGCCGCAAAGTAAGTTTGCTAGGGCGCGTCCCGTTACCATTCCTCCCTGCCACGCATATACGAGCGCGGATATCTTGCCCTTATATTTTTCTGTCCATGAAAGGTCTATCACGTTGCCGCAGTTGAGCACCACCGCCACCTTTTCAAAAGCGGATGTTACCTTGTCAAGCATATCCAGCTCGGCGTCGGCGAGGTAATAACTTCCCTTTTCAAGTTTATTTTCCCTGTCCTCGCCTGCGGCGCGCCCTATTATTACGAGCGCTGCGCTATTGCGCTTAGCCGCGTCCTCAACCGTTTGTCTATCCAACGGCATTTCGGGATAGTTCATGGGCCAATGCCCCCAATATCCCTCGTTGGGGGTATGGCGCTTGCACCATTTGCGATATTTATTCGCCAAAGTTTCGTCCGGAAAATATTCTCCCTGCGCCTCTTCCAATCCTTGAAGAATGCTCACCTTATATGGCGCCTTTACGTCGCCTCCGCTGCCGTATCCCACATAAAAACTGTTCACCTGACAGCGCCCGAACACCGCGACTTTTCCGCGAAGGGGCAGCACTCCGTCATTTTCCAAAAGCACTATGCCCTCCTGCGCCGCAACTAAAGCAAGGCGCTCTTCTTCGGCGGAAAACTTGGCATCGCCCTCGCCTTTTGTGGAATCTTGAGCAAGTCCGCTGCCGAACATCTTATTTATACATTTTTGAATTGAGCTTGCAATCTTATCGAATACGTTCATTTTACCCTCTTTATCCGCCCGCCGCGGGGACTTTTTTTTATTTTAACATATATATTCGCCCAAGTATATCAAAAGAGTATCTCTCTTTTATAATATTGTAATTTTCTTATCCGCATTCCGCTGCCTTTTCTCTTGCCAGCTACGCATATCCGAACGGGCACGCAGCTTGTACGAAGGGTCGAACTTGTCCACCTTGCGGATGACGCATTCATCGCGGCAATCTCCGCTTTCGGCGACAAGCACGTTTTCTTCCGCAAGCTCTATTTTATAGGTAAATATATGCCCGTCGATCACCTTGCTCGGATGCAACTCTTTGCCGTTGCAATAAAGACGCACTTCTTTGCAATTTGTATATACCTTGACTTTGGATACCTTCTCCGCTCGATTTACATAGCGTTTGCCGGCAATGCAGACAAATTTTTCCTCGCTCCAATAAGCCTTGTAGACATAAAAAGCGTCCTTTCTCACCTTCCTATCGAAGGTAACAAGCCCCTTGTGATTCATGCCCGCATCTCCGCCCTGATCGCGTGCGTCGGCGGCAAAATCGAACATATTCCATACAAAAGTGCCCCATAGCCGAGGATGCCTGCTAAAACAACGAAGCATATATTCATGATATATTGCTTGATATTCTTCCGAATTATCTCCCCTTTTGGGATGGGCGGAGTGAAGATTGGGCATACCTTCCGCGCCGTATTCGGAATATGCTATGCTCCTTTTCGGATTGAACTTGCGGGCGAAATACAGCCATATGTCATTCAATTTAAGCCACGGCGTATACCAGCCGAAGTATAGATTCCACGCCGCTGCGTCCGTGATATTTGCCACCTTGTTCCTCACTCCGCAGCCACCGATACAAGCCAACGTTGTCAAACGCGAAGGGTCGATGGCGTGCGCCATATCGCACAGTTTTATGTGCTCTGCCAGCATATCGCGCCTATTGCCGAAAGTCATGGTTATCTCGTTGGATATCCCCCAAAACATTATGCACGGGTGGTTGTAAAGTTGTAAGATAAGCTCTCTTAATTGGCTCTCCGCATTCGCGTTCCCCTGCGGCATATGCCGGGAGATATAGGGTATTTCCGCCCATACAACGATTCCCGCTTTATCGCATAAGTCATAAATGTAATCGTCTTGCTGATAGTGGGCAAGGCGCAGCGCATTTGCGCCCATCTCCCTTATTATTGATATGTCCTCCTCGTGCATTTGCGTGGTGAGCGCATTGCCTATCTTGGGTCTGTCCTGATGTCGGCACACTCCGTTAAGAGGATATGACCTGCCGTTGAGGAAAAATCCCCTCTCCGGGTCTACGGAAAACGTTCTGAATCCAAAGCGCGTTTGCAGACAATCGCACACTTCTCCCCCGCAAATCAGTTCGGCGCGCGCCGTATAGAGGTAGGGATTTTCCACGCCGTCCCACAATACGGCGTTTTCCACGATTAACTCTTTCCCCGCATTTCCGAACGCAACGGTCTTTCCCTCTGAGTCGAAAATAGTGACGATAATCTCCCCGCCGTTTGCATTTGCATCCACCCTAACAATATGATTTTCCCCTTTGACGGAGGGAGTTACTACAATGCCGCTTGCCCCGAAGTTGTCTAAATCAAAGTGATATTCTCCCACCGTTATCAGATTTACATCGCGGTAGATACCTCCGTAAAAGGTGAAATCCGCCTTTTGAGGATACACCCGCTCGTTTTTGCCGTTATCAACATACACGACCAGTTTCATTTCCCCGCCGATAAACGGGGTTATATCCGCTCTAAATGTGGAGTATCCACCGTGATGTATGGTGACGAGTTCGCCGTTGACATAAACTCTGCAAGAAGAATTCACTCCCTTAAATTCCAAATACACCTTGCCTCCCTTTTCCGATGCGGGCGCATGGAAACGATGCGCGAACGTGCATACGCCGCGGAAATAATCATCTTTGCCGTCCTGCCCGTCCTCCCCGTTCCATGTATAAGGCAAATCCAGCATGGTGCCCGCGCCGTCGAATGCATTGTCGAGCGGCACTTCTTCCTTAAAAAACAGCCAGTCTTTGTTGATATTTATGATCGTCCTCATATTTTCCCTCT
>CALWRK010000015.1 GCA_944383935.1 uncultured Clostridia bacterium | reverse complement strand
TAGATCATCTGGTCGGCGTCGTTGCGCGCGTCCACCATCTCCTTGCGCTTCTTGTCCTCTTCCGCGTACTTCTCCGCGTCCTTGACCGCCTTGTCTATCTGGTCGTCGGAGAGGTTGGTGGAGGAGGTTATGGTCACGCTCTGCTGCTTGCCGGTGCCCTTATCCACCGCCTTTACGTTGACTATGCCGTTAGCGTCTATATCGAAGGTGACTTCAATCTGGGGAATGCCGCGGGGTGCCGGAGGGATGCCGTCCAGCTGGAACCTGCCCAACTCCTTGTTGTCGTCCGCCATGGGACGCTCGCCCTGCAATACCCTGATGTCCACTGCCGTCTGGTTATTGGATGCGGTGGAGAATATCTGAGATTTGGAAGTGGGGATGGTGGTGTTTCGCTCTATGAGTTTGGTGAACACGCCGCCCATCGTTTCTATACCCAGCGAAAGAGGGGTAACGTCCAGCAAAAGCACGTCCTTCACGTCGCCTGCGAGCACGCCGCCCTGTATAGCCGCGCCTATCGCCACGCACTCATCGGGGTTGATGCCCTTGTAAGGCTCCTTGCCGGTGGTGTTCTTCACCGCTTCCACCACTGCGGGGATACGGGTGGAACCGCCCACCAAGATGACTTTGTCTATCTTGTCTATGGTGAGGTTTGCATCCGCAAGGGCTTTCTTCATGGGCACTATCGTCCTATTGACGAGGTCTGCCGTCATGGCGTCGAACTTGGCTT
Source organism: uncultured Clostridia bacterium (assembly GCA_944383935.1). Classification (GTDB taxonomy): domain Bacteria; phylum Bacillota; class Clostridia; order Christensenellales; family UBA3700; genus Alloclostridium. Next base: position 18,087 of record CALWRK010000015.1, on the reverse strand, counting down.
TGGTCAGATCCATGTCTATGTGCAGAGGGGAAGAATCCTTCATGGTTATAAAAGGCAGATTGATATTGGTCTTGGTCATGCCGGAAAGGTCTATCTTCGCCTTTTCCGCCGCCTCTTTTATACGCTGCATTGCCGCCGCGTCTTTGGAAAGGTCCACGCCCTCCTTGGCTTTGAATTCGGACACCACCCAGTCCATTATCTTCTTATCGAAGTCGTCGCCGCCCAGCATGGTGTCGCCGTTGGTGGAGAGTACTTCGAATACGCCGTCTTCTATCTCCAAGATGGAAACGTCGAACGTGCCGCCGCCCAAGTCGTAGATGAGCACTTTCTGTCCCTTGTTGTTGCCCTTATCCAGCCCGTAGGCAAGCGCCGCGGCGGTGGGCTCGTTTATTATCCTCATAACTTCAAGACCGGCTATCTTGCCCGCGTCCTTTGTGGCTTGACGCTGGCTGTCGGAGAAGTACGCAGGGACGGTGATAACCGCCTTTGTAACCTTTTCTCCCAAATATGCCTCCGCGTCCGCCTTGAGTTTGGAAAGTATCATTGCGCTTATCTCCTGAGGGGAGTAAGCCTTGCCGTCCACGGTAACTTTATACGCCTGACCCATATGGCGCTTTATCGAACTTACCGTCCTGTCCGGATTTGCCACAGCCTGCCTTTTGGCAACGCTGCCCACAAGTCTTTCGCCGTCCTTGGCAAAAGCCACCACCGAAGGGGTGGTACGCGCACCCTCTGCGTTGGGGATGACTACGGGCTCTCCGCCTTCCAGCACCGCTACGCAGGAGTTGGTTGTTCCCAGGTCAATACCTATGATCTTTGACATTTTCTATTTCTCCTTACTTGTTTTCTTTATTTTCCCACCACGACCATGGGGTGCCTGAGCACCTTATCGTCGCAGAGATATCCTTTTTTGAGCACTTGCAGTATCTTGCCCTGCTTGCCCTCTTCTTCGCGGCTCATAACCGCCTCGTGTTTTTTGGGATCGAATTCCTCTCCCGTCGGATCGTACTCCTTCACCCCTTCGCGGGACAACACGTCCGCGAACGCCTTCTTCACCAGCTCCACGCCCTGGCGCGCGCTTTCGTCTTTTATGGCGGCTATCGCCATATCCAGATAATCCAGCGTGGGTAAAATACTGTCTATCATGTCCAGCTTTCCGCTGCGATACATCGCCTTGCCGCTTTCGGCATTACGCCTTTTATAGTTCTCAAAGTCCGCCAAAAGACGCAGGTATCTGTCGCTGAGATTATCGTACTCGGCTTTATCCACCATCTCTTTTTCCGCCGCCGGAGCGGTTATCTCCGGTTCTGTCTGCTTTTCGAACTCATACGTCTGAGCCTTTTCTTCCGGCTTTTTCTTTGCCATTGCCGTCCTCCTTTTTCTCTTCCGACAGCTTTCCCAGCGTCGTAAGCACCTTTATAACCTTTTTATAGTCCATCCTCTCCGGCCCGATAACGCCCACATGACCTATCTGTCTGCCGGATACGGAATATTTCGCGCTGACCACCGCCATATTCTTTACGCCCTCTTCCGCGCCTATCTTGACGGTTATCTCCACCCCGTCGCCCGAAGTGAGCTCTTGCAGCTTATCCTTTTGAGAGATTACGGACAAAAAGCCCTTTACATTCTCCACGTCGCGGTATTCGGGATAGGCGAATATCTTATCCGCACCCTCCACATACACCTCTCCGCCCGAAACGTACTGTTTAAGCAGATTGATGATCTGGTCGAACAGCGCCTTGAACTCCTCCACGCCGGAGATGATGTCTCCGCCCGTGATGGACCTTATACTCCTGCCCGCCATGCTCCCGTTTATCAGCGAACACGCCGATTCCAAGTATCCCTCGTCGGTACCTTCCGGGAGAGTTATCACGCTGTCTTTGAGCACTCCGCCGTCCGTGATTATTATCACAAGCGCCGTATTGTCCCCCAGACCTACCAGCTTTACCTGCCTGACGATCAGGTCGTCCACGCCTTCCAGCACCATGAGCGAAGTGTAGTTGGTCACATCGCTTACTACTTTGACCGCCTCTTTTACTATGCTTTCCACGCCGTCTATGCGCGCTTTCCCCTCTTCTTCCAGCGTTAGGATATCCTGCACGGTCACGTTCTGCATAAGGCTGTCTACATAAAAGCGATACGCCTTACTGGACGGCACCCTGCCCGCGGAGATGTGCGGCTTGACAAGATAGCCCATCTCTTCCAGCCCCGCCAATTCGCTCCTGATGGTGGCGGTGGATACGTCGGGCATATAGCCCTGTTGTATCGCCGCGGAAGATATGGGCTCGGCAGAGGTGATGTAACTGTCCACCACCGCTTCCAAAAGCCTCTTTTTTCTGTCCGTCAGTTTATCCATTTTTATCACCGACCCGTAGCGTTATGCGGGTAGCAGTCTTAGCTTTTGAGTGTTAGCACTCGCGCCCCTTGACTGCTAATTCATATTATACACCATATAGCGCGGATGTCAAGGGATTTATATGTAAAATGAAGATAAAATCGAGGGAGCGGAAAGTATGATTATTATGGGGCGCAAAGTAATTGTTTGCAACTTGAAAAAATCATTTTTCCCCGTCATACCCTATTATATGGATAAAAATAAAATATTAAATAGGGCGCGCGGCGTGCGCGCGAATTATAAGCCGGCGCTTATCTCTTCTGCGGCGTCTTTTATGATAATACTCATTCTGCTGGACCCCGTCACCTATGTGCAAAGCGCGCTTACGGGGCTGATACTGTTCGGAACAAAGGTGGCTCCGGCACTTTTTCCCTTCTTCTTTTTCACCGGGATACTTACGCGGCTGGGAGCGGCGGAGAGCGTGGGGAAGATAATGCGCCGCCCGCTCGCCGCGCTGTATAACGTGCCCGGCTGCGGAGGATATGTGTGGGGGATGAGCATTTTGAGCGGCTATCCGGTGGGCGCGAAACTAGTGCGAGAACTCTACGACGGAGGAGAGATAGACAGCAGGCAAGCAGTCGCCATAACCTCATTCACCTCCACGTCCGGTCCTCTTTTCATCGTAGGCACAGTGGCTGCGAGTATGTTCAACTGCGCGCGTATGGGCTATATTCTGCTTGCAATCCATTTTGCTGCCGCCCTAATAAACGGTTTTTTCTATCGCGGAAGAAAGGGAGAGGGAATATCCACGCGCGTAAAGCCGATAAGGATGCGCATATCCTCAGCCCTTTCGGAGAGTATGAAAAGCGCGATAACCTCCTCCCTGACCGTAGGCGGTTTTGTAGTCATCTTCGGTATGGCGGCAGACGCGCTGTATAATACGGGCATTATCTCCGCCCTCGCAACTCCCCTCTCCCGCATTATGCCGGGCGGCTCTTTGACGCTGGCGGAGGGCACGCTCATCGGACTTGTGGAAGTTACGCGCGGCGCGGCATATATGGCACAGGCAGGCGCCGATATGCAAGCCGTCCTGCCCTGCCTTTCCTTTATCCTGGCATTCGGCGGATTTTCCATAATCTTGCAGTCCCTCTCGTTTATCTCTTCCTGCAAGGTGAGCGCAAAAAAATTTCTGTCGATGAAGTGTTCTCAGTCGGTGACTGCCGCGCTGATCGCGACGCTTGTCGCCCTATTATCATAAGTACAGGAGGCGGCTTTTGATAGGTTATGCGGAAAATTTCCGCCCCCGTACCCACACTGGGCTCCAGTGTGGGTATGAGCGGAAGCCGATAAAAAGTAGGGGTTGAAATCATTCCACGAAGATATGTTCCGTTTCCGTATTCCCCTCGTCGTCGATGGTTATCTTGGTGCCGCCGGAGAGTCCCTCCTTCCAATAGCACCTATCGCCCGTCTTTAAGCCGTAGGTGAGGCGGACGTCCTCATAGAGAATGGAGGCGCAGTTGGTATGGTCGTGACCGCATATGACGTTTTTGGTACTGCCCAGCGCCTTGATCATGGCGAAAAAGCCGTTGTCCACGGGCGGACAGGAGATGGTTTCGTTATTCTCGCCAAAGCCCATGGCGGGATCAAATCCGGAGGTGCGCCAGAGGTCGTAGGCGGCGGAATATTGAATGATGGGAATGTGGATGAACACGCTGGATGGAGGCATCACACCGCCGTTTACGCGCCTGAACTCGCCCAGCATGGAGCGATACCAGCTTATCTGGTTGTACTTTACGTTGTCGTAGCGGGTTATCTTTTCCTTGACGCCCGCGTCGCCGCGCACGAGATATTCGCTGCGCGCTCCCGTATCCATGAAAAAGAGGGAGTGCACTATACTCTCGCCCTCATCTTGGGCAAGACAGATGTTTACGCAGTAGTTTCCGCAGCCGAACAGACCTTTCGGCCCTTCGCGAAAGAGGCAGTTTTCACTCCTGCGATAGTGGGCGGCTGTGTATTCCTTGTCCGCCCTGCCCGAACAGTCGTGGTTACCCAAGACGGGCGCCCAAGGGATGTTGAAATCATCCATCAGCTTGCACAAAAAGCGCAAAGAACGTTTGGTGCGAAAACCCCACACCTGATCTCCCGTGAGCGTTATCAAGTCGGGCTTGACCTCATTCACCAGTCTGTTTATGGTGTTCACCGTCAAATTGCGCTTGCCAAACAGATCGAACAGGTCGTTGAACTGTACGTCGGCGAGATTGAGGATGACGAAATCGCGTCCGCGCTCCTTATAGAACTTTATTATATAATCTCCTTCCTGCATACCCCTAGTTAGCCAAATCCAAATCGCCCGCAAAGCGAGAGTCGTCTATTATATATTGCTCATAGTTTTCGTTCTGATACACGCGCACGCTGTCTATGATAAAATCCGCGCCGCCCGAGAACGCGCCTATCTTCTGCCCGTGAGGACCGTACTTATCGCCCGCGTCCAACTCCACCGTAAGGCGCAAGAACTCCCTCACATGAGATACTCCCCCGCCGCGCGACGCCCATGTGGCGGCGCCGTCTATGTAGAACACATAGTAATCGGGCGTCCACTTTAAGGCAAAAGTATGGAAGTTGCCGTCGTATAAGTCGACGCCCGCCTCTCCTATGTAGTCCTCGACTTTTGCATACGCGCCGTATCCGTTCCACAGCAGGGCGTGCCCCATCTTACTCCCGCGAGCCTTTCTGAACGCGCTCTCGTAGATGTCTATCTCCGTGCCGTCCACGCCCTCCGCGCCTATCTTGCGCATATTGGACGATTGCAGCCAAAAAGCCGACCACATTCCGTCCGCGTCGGGAAATTTCACCGTGGCTTCGAAATATCCGAACGCCTGGGCAAAGAGTATGTCGTCCGCCTGACCCTTGTTTTCCGTCTGAGAATCGCTTTCCGCGAGTATGGCGCGCGTTTCTATGCCCGACGTGAACCTGCCCGAGGAGGGGCATACCCCGCTCGTGCAGACGTGATTTTCCCTCTGTTCGGAGGATATGGTGACGTATCCGCCGCCCACGCTCACCATATCGCTACACCAGTAGCACGCCTGTTCGGGCTTGTCGGAATCGTTGCTCTCCCACCTTAGCCCTTCGGGCGAGGTGGTCCATATTCCCCTCAATATCTCTCCTTCCGAAAACAGCTCGGGATTTTTGCTCTTGAACACCTCTCCGAACGAAGTGGAGGCGTTGAGCGCTTCGACCGGACTTGAAGAGGAGGAATCCCCGTCAAAGTCGTCTTCAAACACCATATACCATCCGTCCCCGCTCACGTCTGTCTTGTCAAAGTCCTGTGCGGTAAGAAAATCGGGGAGCGAAAGGTCGTAGCTCCCGTCATTCCACTCCTCTTCCGAGCAGGAAACAAGGCATACTCCCATAACGGCGATAAGACATACTGCGGCTATAACCGCGACGGCTCTCCTGCCCATGACTACCTCATCTTGCTGTCCAAATCGCGCCTTGTGGCTATCACCGCCTGCACCGCCTCGTTCAGCTTGGCGTAGGCGTCGTCCGTCATGGAACACAGATAGTCGTATGTGCCCTTTACTACCCTGTCTGCATAGGCGACGGCTTCATTCCTTATATCCTCCGCCTCCTTTTGAGCAGAAGCGACTATGGCGTGTTCGTCCACGAGCTGCTGCGCCTGACGGCGTGCGTCCGCTATCACCGCATTAGCGTTTGCTCGCGCGTTATCCAAGATGTCGTTCTTATCTTGGAGCACCACTCGCGCTTCCGAGAGTGTAGAGGGCAACATATTGCGTATCTGATTGATATATTCCAGGCACTTAAACTCATCCACCTGTTTCAACCCCGCCCCCGCGAACATGGTCTTCTTGCCCGAACGGATTTCCTCTTCCAGGCAATCAAGCAGTCTTTCCACTTCAGTCATAATTTCCTCCTGCGGCTTTCTCGCCGAATTTTTTAAGTATAATCTCCGCCGTTCCCGGCGCGCACAGCCTGTCCAGCCTTTCCCTATCTCCCTCTTCCAGCGCCCGGCGCAAGGCGGTGGAGCTTATGTCCTCCATATCCGGGATTGGGAGGATTATCGTTTCCACGCCTCCCTTTTTCAGGTTGTATTCCGCCATGTACTCCTCGTACTCCCTCTCCCTTTCGCTGCGCAGTCCGCGCACTATCGTGTTTATTCCGTGCTTATTGCAATATTTATACACATACCCTTCGCATATATCCACGCTCACTCCGGGCATATCTTCCAGCGCCTTTCGCGCTATCTCCTCCCTCACTTGCAGAGGGAAGGCGGAGGACTTTTGATCGTTTACGGCTATGACCACGACCACCTTGTCGAACATCTCCCTCGCGCGCTTTACCACCTCCGCGTGTCCGCGCGTCATCGGATCGAAAGATCCCGTTACGGCGCATATGCTGCCGCGCATTATATATTCCACCGCCGCGCTTCCGTAGCGCTTGCTTTTGACTATCCTGAACGAGTGCGGAGCGCTGACTTTCACATCGGAAGAGTGCTCGTATATCAGCATTCCCCCCTCTTTCAGCAACTTTCGGCGCTCCACCACGGCGCATATCCGGTCCAAAACATCCTCTTTGTACGGCGGATCGACAAAGATGAAATCAAAACCGCCCGACAGCCTTTCCAAGAGGGCGAACGCGTCCCCTTCATATACCTTGCCCGCGCCTTTGAGCAGGGAAACGTTCTGCTTTAAGAGGGGGATCGTCTGCCTGTTCCTCTCACAGAAATACACCTCGCTTGCTCCGCGGCTGTACGCCTCTATTCCCACCGCGCCGCTACCTGCGAACAAGTCGAGGAATCTGCTGCCTTCCACCTTGGATTGCAGCGTATCGAAGATACTCTCCCTCACCTTCGCGCTTGTAGGGCGCACATCCTTCCCCTCGGGGGCAAGCACGTTTCTTCCTTTTAATATTCCCGCCGAGATTCTCAAAGCAACTCCTCCGCTTTTTTCACCCCTGCCTGCGTAATTATCAGGTCGAGAGGTATGTCGTGCTCTTGCATCCGCACTCCTTTGACGTATGCGCCTGCATATGCCGCGCCCGCTTTTATGCAGGGGCATACGGCAAAAAACCTGTCGTAACAGCCCTTGCCTCTGCCCACCCTTCCTCCTTTGGAGGTGAAGGCGACAAGCGGCGTTATGCACACGTCTATGCGCGCGTCTTGCGGCATGAGCATCTCCCCTTGAGGCTCCTTTATTCCCCATCTGCCCAACGCGAACTTGCTCTTTTTGTCCGCCTTGACCAGCATTATATCATCCCCGCGCATTACGGGCATATATACACGTTTGCCCGCCGCTATCATTTGCCTTACTGCGGCGGATACGTCCGCTTCATCCGGAAGGGGATTGTATATACATACGCTTCCGCCCACACTCTCACACACAGAGAGGATATATTCGCATATGGCTTCATCCGCCTGTCTGCGTTCTTCCCCGCTCATGCGTGCCAGCGCGGCGCGCGCTATTTCCCTTGCCTTGCTCTTGTCCACTATCCGCGCTTGTAATAATTGATCAAGCTGCCACTGAGGATGATCTCCTTTTCGTCGGGAGTGAGGGCGTCCAGCTTCAAAGTTATATCCTCCGCCTTTCCTTCCCTGACCAGCTTGGCGGCAAAGGAAGAACGACCCTCTTCCACGCCCTTGCGCACGTCGGGCACGATCACGATATCTCCCGCCAGGAAATCGGCGTCGGAAATATATGGTATCATACCCCAGTTTATCAAATTGGAGCGATAGCGCTTGGTGGCGTACTCGCGCGCCATGTTGCACGCGCCGCCCAGCACCCTCTGACAGCTAGCCGCCTGTTCGCGCGCGCTGCCGTCGCCCGGCTTTATCGCAAACACCGCGCTGCCTATCTGCACGCTGCCTTTCAGCTTCAAGCCGCTTGCCTCTACCGCCTGCTCGTATTCGCCGAACAGTCCTTCCTTTTCCAGCCTCTCTTCATCCGCCTTTACGGCTTTTGCCCTGCCCACATATTCGGGCACTTTGCGAGAGAGCGCAAACTCCGCCAAACCCAGGGGGTTGGAGCGGTAGCTGGACGTTTCCCCGGAAGGAATGAGCTCATCGGTGGTGGTAACCGGATCGTATATGGCGGCAGCCACCTTATACACGGCATTGTCCGCCAGCTGCTTCATCTCCGGCCAGTCTTTAATGTTGGGACCGTATTCCAGCGGAGTGCCCAGCGGCTTGTTCCAGCCGTTGTACACCCTGCGCTCGTATATCTTTTTATCATATTCAAAGGGCGGGATGGTATCGTCGTAATCCAGCCCGTATGCGGAAGTGAGCACGCCTCCGTTTGCGGCGGTGGCGGCTATGCTCCTGCTGTCCATGAGCGCGACTCCCGCCATCTGTCCCGCGCCCGGCTTGGAGCCTTCGCGCGATTCGAAGTTACGCGTGGTGTGGCGTATGGACAGCGCGCCGTTTGCAGGCACATCTCCCGCGCCGAAGCAGGGACCGCAGAACGCCGTCTTGACTATGGCGCCCGCGTCGATTATATCTGTAAGCGCGCCCTTCTTCATGAGGTCGGCATAGATGGGAGTGGAGGAGGGATACACGCTCAAAGTGAACTTGCCCGTGCCTATATCCCTGCCGCGCAGTATAGACGCCGCCTCTATGATATTGTCGTAAGTGCCGCCCGCACAACCTGCTATAATGCCCTGTTCCACATATATCTTGCCGCCCTTCACCTTGGACGCGAGATCCAGCTTTCCCTTGCCTTTGAGCAGCTCGTTCGCCTTTGTTTCCGCTTCGTGCATTACGTCCAGAGGATTGTCGATAACCTCTTGTAAATCGTAAGTATTCGCGGGGTGGAAAGGCATGGCTATGACGGGACGCACCTTAGAAAGGTCTATCTCCACCATCGCGTCGTAATAAGCCAGCTTTTCAGGGGTTATCGCGCGGTAATCGTCCATTCTGCCGCGCACGGCGTAATAATTCTTCACCTCGTCGTCGTCCGTAGTCCAGATGCTGGAAAGACAGGTGGTTTCCGTAGTCATCACGTCTATGCCGTTGCGGTATTCTATGGGCAGATTTTTCACGCCCTCGCCTATAAATTCCAATACCTTATTCTTGACAAAGCCGCCGGGGAACACCTTTCCTATGAGGGAGAGAGCCACGTCCTGCGGACCCACGCCCTTGGCAGGTTTGCCTTTGAGCACCACCGCCACCACTTCGGGATAATTTATGTCGTACGTCCTGCCCAGCAGCTGTTTGACCAATTCGGGACCGCCCTCGCCCACCGCCATGGTGCCCAAAGCCCCGTAACGGGTGTGGGAGTCGCTGCCCAAGATCATCCTGCCGCATCCGCTCATCTGCTCGCGCATATAAGTATGGATAACCGCCTGGTGAGGGGGGACGAATATGCCGCCATAGCGCTTTGCCGCGGAAAGACCGAACACATGGTCGTCCTCGTTTATCGTACCGCCCACGGCACACAGAGAGTTATGGCAGTTGGTGAGCACATAGGGCAGGGGGAACTTGTCCAGTCCGCTCGCCTTTGCGTTTTGGATTATACCCACATACGTTATGTCGTGCGACGCCATCGCGTCGAATTTTATCTTCAAAGGCGCACCCTTTTGCGTCACGGGCAGCGTATTGTGCGCGCTGAGCACGGCATACGCCATGGTGCCCTTATATGCGTTCTCCGCCTCCTTGGCAGATACGCCCATTGCCTTCAACTCTTCGCAATCCACCGCCTTGCCGTCCAGAATATACACTCCGCAGGCAAAGGTCTTAACCGCATTGTTCATCATATCCTCCTGAATGCGCGTACGCGCTTAAACTTACACATAAATATTATAATATAAAAAATCATATGAGGCAATCAATTTGCCCGCTCAATTTCGCCCGATATAAATTTTGTCGAATGAAAAGATACCGGGGACTTTCGAAAAATGCCTTACGCCGAGAGTATGCGGCGCAAGGTGCGCTCCTGCCTTATCCGCATACCGCGGCGCCCTGCAAAGCCCGTGCATATGTACTCACCGCTCTTTATTCGGCTTCCTCCCTCTTGCCGGCACACACGCGTATCACATATTTTTTGACCATCTTCACCGGGCGATAGGACAACTTTGACTTCCTAAGCCCCTCCAAGCCCATGTCCTCTTGACGGTTGACATATTTAAGCCCTTCAAAGTGCTTTTTGGAGAACATCTGATTTATGGCGGGATATATGCCGTCGTACTCTATCTCTCCCTTTTCTATGTGCACCACCGCCACTCCCGATTCAAGCGTTTCCCCCAGGGCAAAGCCCGCTATCTTGCCGTCTATCTCCATGACGTCGGCATATGTTTTGCCTCGCTCTGTCATCTGTAAGCCCAACGCAAGAAGATGAAATTCGTCCATGAGGGTGCCGTCGTCCTCCTTTTCCGCGCTCCACTTGGCGTATAACTCGATAAGCCCGCTCTTGTCCTTGGGTTCGTACGGACGGAACACATATCTGCCTGCATAAGTGTTGACGAAACGGGTGACGTGATTGCGCTTGCCGTGATACTTCTTGCCCGCAAGGGTGATGAGATCGCTCGGGGAATACAAGTACTCTTCGTAGTCGGGGTTGCTGCCTTCCAAATTTACTCCGCTCAAATCGGCAACGTCTATGTACTCTTGCGGAAGCGCCATTATGCACGCGCACTCCCCTTGCTCCCTTATAAAGGAGATAAGTAGGTTGAGAGCCGCCCTAACATTGCCTATTTCCGTGAGAGGGGGCAGATAGATATAGCCCTTGCACCCGTTGAAATTCTCCCCGGGGATAAAGCGGATGTATATCGCGTCCTCCGTTTGCGCCGCCTGCATCAGGGAGTAGTTGTAAAACGACCAGCCCCTGCGGTAGAGTTCGGAAAACTCACTTCCGGCATAGTCTGTTTTCGCCAGCATTTGACGTATACGCTCTTCCGCGGCATCGTCTATATCTTCAAACAGCATAAACCACCTGCAAATCCTTGTATTCTCGCGCGTGTTTTGATATAATATCTCTCGTGAAAAAGCGGTACTTCTATCTTTTGCATCCTGTATACCATATCCTCACGGCAGCTATCGACATTATACTGCTTGCGGCGTTTATTGTCAATATTCTGCGCCTTACGCAGGCGGGAGAATTCGTTTCCTACAACTATCCGCTGGATATAACCGCCGCCGTGGTAATGCCCGTGCTCGCCGCCCTGCTGTCCTCTTTCGTATGGGGCTCTGGCTATACTTTGGGCAAGGACGGACTATATATAAACATAGGCATATATATCAGAAAAATACCGTACGACAACATCTTGAAATTGCGCTCCGACGAGGTGAGAAGCGCGCTTGCCATATACTACGGAACAAATATAAAGGCTGCTTTGCCGGAAGAACAAGAAGCCGTGGTAAAGGGGGAGATGATACGCATAAAGAAGGATTTGTACGATAAATTCGCAAAGGAGGTCACACGTCGTTCTCCGCGCGCGGAATACGAGATAGTGACAAAGGAGGAGGAATGAAAGTAGTTCTGGCGACAAACAATAGCCATAAAGTCAAGGAAATACGCGAGATATTGGGCGATAAGCTAGGCGAAACGCTCACCTTGAAAGAGGCGGGCGTATTTTCCGATCCCGAGGAAAACGGGGCGGATTTTACGCAAAACGCGCTGATAAAGGCGCGCGCAGTATGCCGCCTTACCTCCCTGCCCGCGCTTTCGGACGATTCGGGACTGTGCGTGGACGCGCTGGGCGGCGCGCCCGGCATATACTCCTCCCGATACAGCGGCGGCGATTCTTGCGACAATATAGCCCTGCTTTTGGACAATTTGAACAAGGCGGAGGAGGCGGGGAATCCCGACAGGACGGCGCATTTTTCCTGCGCTGTCGCGCTGGTGTTCCCCGACGGCAGAGAGATAACCGCGGAAGGACGCACTTACGGATATATCACGCGCTCTTCCTTCGGTAACGGAGGCTTCGGCTACGACCCGGTGTTTTACTCCTCGGAACTTGGCAAGACTTTCGCGGCGGCGTCGGAAGAGGAGAAAAATTCCGTATCCCACCGTTCAAGGGCGCTGCGCGCTTTGGAGGCAAAGCTGTGAAGACGCTGGTCATCATCTCAGATACGCACAACATGGGGATGCAAAATATGCCCGATCAGGTGATAAACGCCATGGACGAGGCTGACTATATACTCCACCTGGGCGACGGAGAGGCGGATATCCTCGCCTTAAAGCGTTCCTACGGCGGCAAGGTGATAGCCGTGCGCGGAAATAACGACGCGAGTTTTGAAAAAGAGCGCGTCGTTACGATAGAGGGCGCAAAGATGCTCCTCACCCACGGCGACTTATACAACGTGCGCACCCGTCTGGAAAAGCTGCTTGCAAGGGCAAGAGAAGAGGGCGCGGACTATGTGCTATTCGGGCACACCCACCGTGCGCTCATCGCGCAGGAAGGCGGCGTGACTTTCATAAATCCGGGCAGCCTCAAATATAAGCGCACCTACTGCTACGCCAACGCGGACAAGGGCAAACTGTATGCGGTGGTCGTGGATTTGAATTCGTAACAGATTTTTACAGGTATATATATGGAAAGAAAGGACGTAAGAAACATTGCAATTATTGCGCACGTTGACCACGGCAAGACCACTCTTGTCGATCAACTGCTGAAACAAAACAAGATCTTCCGCGAAAACGAACACGTCGAAGAGCGCGTCATGGACAGCGGAGATCTGGAGAGAGAGCGCGGTATAACCATACTCGCCAAAAACACCGCCGTGCGTTACAAAGGGGTAAAGATAAACATCATCGACACCCCCGGACACGCGGACTTTGGCGGAGAGGTGGAGCGCATCCTATCCATGGTGGACGGAGTGCTGCTGCTCATAGACGCGGTGGAGGGATGTATGCCCCAGACGCGCTATGTGCTCAAAAAGGCGCTCGGCTTAAATAAAAAACCCATTGTGGTCATAAACAAGATAGACCGCGGCGGCGACATAAACCGCGTGATAGACCAGGTGATAGACCTGTTCATAGAGTTGGGCGCAAACGACGACCAGATAGACTTCACCACGGTATACGCCAGCGCCAAACAGGGCTGGGCTTCCTTGGACCCCTCCAAACCGGGCACGGATATGTCCCCTCTTTTGGACGCCGTATTAAAGGATATCCCCTGCCCCGTGGGCGACCCCAACGACGGTTTGCAGGCGATAATCTGCAACCTCGACTACGACGACTATGTGGGCAAGATAGGCATAGCGCGCGTGGTGCGCGGCAAGATTAACAAGGGGCAGCCCTCAACCGTATGTCACACGGACGGCACCGCCACCACCGAGCGTATACTCCGCCTATACCAGTTCGAAGGCTTGAAGCGCGCGGAAGCGGAAGAAGCCACCGTGGGCGACATCATCGCCGTAAACGGACCGGAAACGCTGGGGATAGGCGATACCATCTGCTCGTATAATATGCCTGATCCCCTGCCTTTCGTCAAGATAGACGAACCCACCCTGTCCATGCTCTTTATGGTGAACGATTCTCCCTTTGCCGGCAGGGAGGGCAAATTCCTCACCAGCCGACACCTCAGGGCAAGACTGTTCAAAGAAGTGCAGACGAACGTGAGTATGCGCGTGGAAGAAACGGATACGCCCGACTGCTTCAAGGTATACGGCAGAGGCGAGCTGCATCTTTCCGTGCTAATAGAAACCATGCGCCGCGAAGGCTTCGAATTTCAAGTGAGCCGCCCGGAAGTCATCATAAAGGAGATAGACGGAGTGAAGTGCGAGCCGATAGAACGGCTCGTGGTGGAAGTGCCCGCTGAATTTGTGGGCGCGGTGATGAATAAGGTGGGCGCACGCAAAGGCGAGCTGAAAGAGATGTATCCCGACGAACGCGGCGGTACGCGCCTGGAATTCACCATCCCCTCTCGCTGCCTTATAGGCTACCGTAGCGAGATGCTCACCGATACGCGCGGCTTCGGAGTGATGACGCACACCTTCGAATGCTATGCTCCCTACCGCGGCGACATACGCGAACGCGCACGCGGCAGCTTGATAGCGTGGGAGGACGGAGTCACCACCGCATACGGACTGTTCAACGCGCAAGAGCGCGCCACCCTCTTTTTGGGAGCGGGAGTGCCCGTATACGGCGGAGAGATAGTGGGCGAAAACTCGCGCGAGGACGACCTGGTGGTAAACGTGTGCAAGAAAAAACAACTGACGAACAACCGTGCCGCCGGCAGCGAGGACGCCCTGCGCCTCACGCCTCCCGTGGCGATGAGTTTGGAACAGTGCCTGGAATTTATAAGCGCGGACGAGCTGGTGGAGGTAACTCCCAAGAGCATACGTCTGAGGAAGATAGTGCTCAGCAGAGAACAGCGCTTGAAGATGAAGTACGGCGGCAACAAGGGATAAAATGCAGCCCGGCAAGTTTTTTCAAAGCGTATACGAAGTGCTCATGACGGTGCCGCGCGGCAAGGTGGTCACCTACGGACAGATAGCCCGAGCTATAGGCGCGCCGCGCATGGCGCGCCATGTGGGATACGCCCTGCACGTCAATCCGCAGCCGGGAGTCATACCCTGCCACCGCGTGGTAAACAGGGAAGGATACCTTGCGGGAGCGTTTGCCTTCGGCGGAGAACAAGCGCAGCGCAAGCTACTGGAAGAAGAGGGCGTGGAAGTTATAGACGGAAAGGTGGATCTGTCAAAGTTCGGCTACACTTTCAATTAGCGGAATAAAAGTTGCAAAGCGGCATGACTTGCGCCCTTTTTTCCAAAAAACAAATTTGCGGGCAGGGGTGGAAAAATATCGCGTGAGCGCGGAAAATTGCAATACAGGGGTGGAAAAATGCCTACCGACAGACAGCAGATTAAAGATGAATTTTTACTAAGGTGCGCCGGCTGGCTGGACGGCGTTCTCTATACCTGCTACAACAGCGACCTCACCCTGCTGTATAACCTGTATGCAGCCGCCCTGTCCGACGACACCCTTAAAGATATAAAGAACGTGACCGCGCGCTACTTCGGAAAGAGCAACTCCAAAAATGCCGGAACTTTCAGGGAGCGCGACGGACGCTATTTCGTAGAGTTGAATCCCTACCCGTATATGCGTATGCAAAAGCTGGGCGTGAAAGAGGTGGAGATAGACGGATTCAAGGTGGACAGCGCGCTGGATTGCGCCCTTTTGGTGTTCGAGCACGAGCTGACCCACCTGATAGAGCGCGTAAAATTCGGACGTTCCGGGCATAGCCCGCGCTTCAAACAGCTTGCCGAGCACTATTTCGGACACGATCCCAAGGCGGCGGTGGGGCACACCATGCCCGTAATCTCCCACTCCAAACTCGTGGTCCGCGACATGACGGAGATAGCGGATATAGCCGCGGGAGATATCGTGGAATTCGACTACGGCGGCAGAACGATACGCGGGAGAGTGGCGCGCATAAACAAGCGCGCGACGGTGATCCCCTCTTCCGAACGGGAGGACGTGAAAAAGTTCTACGTCCCTTTGGGACTGCTGCGCAAGGTCAAATAGGATAAATTTCCCCATAAATTACGCGTGCGAGCACATAATTATTTTGACTTAATCTTAAAAGCGTGTTATAATGTGAATGTATAGTTGAATATTATACATAAAATAATTGTGAGGAATATAACATCTATGAGTGACGAAGAAGTTATGACCGAAACAACTCTCGACAACGACGATGGCAAGAAGCCGGCGAAAGCCAAGAAAGAGCGCAAGCGTGCTCCAGGCGCTTTTGCGGCGTTCGAGAGCAAATATCATGTGGTTGGCAATGTGCTCATGTTGGTAATATGCATATGCCTTATCGCCATGTGCGCCTTTTCCAACGCCACTTTCGCCATATTCATGCCGGACGGCACTCAGGCGGAAGTCAGCCAGAACATGATACAGATGGGCTCCGCGTTCACGGCGTTTTCCATGTCCGAATCCGACTTGATGGAATACAAGGCGGAAGTGGAAGACACCATTGAGACGGAAGTCTACTCTAAACTGTTCAACAACCCCGCCTCCTCCGATCCCGAAAGAGTTAAGGAGATATACGAAGACGCCCTTGCGGAGCATTCCGAATTCAACTATGCCAAATACATATTGGTAAACGCCCTGCTTGATTTGAGATTTTCAGACAACGTCGTGGGCGACGTTCAAGAAGAGACCACCATCGTGGATACCATTCAAAAATACGTCGCTTTCGGACTTACGGTGCTGGGCATAGGCGCTGTGCTTCCTATGGGACTTGCGGTGCTCTCCCTTGCCATATTGCTGTTGAAGTGCATATTCATACTCATCTTCTGCCGCAACGGCAAGAGTCTGCACGTCGCCTTCCCGCTTGTATGCACCTTCACGATTTTGGCGCTGCTCATGCTTCAACTGGGCGCCGTGGGTGAACCGGGCGCATTCCTGTACGCCCTGTTCGGCGCAGCTTTTGCAGGTATGTTAATAGTGGGTATCGTGCGCTATGCCGCATACCCCAACAAGTTCGTGGGCAAAGGACTTGTGAGATATATGCTTATGGACGCGGCGTTCATCTCCGCCTTCTGCTTATCCCTCACAAATCCCCTCTCCGTAACCGTAGGTTCGGATACGACTTCGTCCGTATCCATGAGCATAGGTCAGCTGGTGTCCTCCGGCATATTCACCTCCGGGATCCCGGCGGAGTTCGACTTGCAGTCATGGCTCATCCCGCTGGGCGTGGAAGTGGTGATGCTGTTTGCCACGCTGATTATGGGCTGCATTATGGCGTCCAAGATAAACGTGGTAGGCGACAGATGGCGTAAGCGCCAGTGGAAAGCGCGCAACGAACTCACCACCATCAGCGCCATATTGCTCACGGGCTGTATGGCGGCATTCGCGTGGGTATACAGCTATGTGTGCAACACCTATTTGGATTTGGGCTTTTCCATGCACGTCAATACGGCGATGTTCGTAGCTCCCGGCATCTTGGCGGTGCTCTTGATATTGCTGCTCATAATACGCCCCACCAAAAAGGTGAAGAAAGCCAGTACGGAAGATGTTGACGACTGATTTTCCTCGTGCCCGCTCCGAAATTCGGAACGGGCACTTTTTATATTATTTACATACATTCATTTGGAAAAACGGATAGTTCGGTAAGATAATCAAGCCTTGAAGCAATGAAAAAACTTCAACGCTTTTTCGCGAAAGAATATATTAAAAGAGCGGAGATTTGTCTGATAGATCTCCGCTCTTGTTAAAACAAATTTACTCGATTTTCTCGGGCGCCGCTATAAACTTCAAGCGCCCTGAAAAATTATTCTTTTATATCCTTGCCACGCCCGTCCTTCTGGCTGCCTCTTTGACGGCGTTTGCAACGGCGTCCTTAACATGAGGATTGAAGGAATCGGGGATGATGTAGTCGGGACGAAGCTCACTTTCGGGAATCACGTTTGCGATGGCTTCGGCGGCGGCTATCTTCATCTCGTCGTTGATGTCCCTTGCACGCACGTCGAGCGCGCCGCGGAAAATTCCGGGGAATGCCAGCACGTTATTTATCTGGTTGGGGAAGTCGCTCCTGCCCGTGCCCATTATCTTCACGCCGGCGGCAAGCGCTTCGTCGGGCATGATCTCGGGAACGGGGTTTGCCATTGCGAACACGATGGGGTCGGGATTCATCGTCTTGACCATCTCCTTGGTCAGGCTGCCGGGAGCGGAAACGCCGATAAACACGTCTGCGCCCTTTATCACGTCGGCAAGGCTGCCCTTCTTCATTTCCAGGTTGGAGATTTCCGCCATCTCCGCCTTGATGGCGTTGAGGCCGTCCCTGCCCTT
>CALWRK010000014.1 GCA_944383935.1 uncultured Clostridia bacterium | reverse complement strand
GTATATGTAAAATGTGTTCTAACAGGGTTGGGTAAAGGTATATGTAAAATGTGTTCTAACAGGGTTGGGTAAAGGTAAGATTACGTCATTGCAGATATTTTGAATATGATATATTTGAGGACCTTCCACTTTACGCCGTGCAAATATCCGGTAATCTTTACCGTGGGGGAATAATTTAATTCGCCACATACTTTTCCCACAACTCCGCTATTATACTCTTGTAGGCAAAATCTCCGCTCGGCGCGGAAACAAAGCAAAGCGGAGGGAAGAGCACGCACCACCAGTTGTCGCCTTCTCCGCTGCCAAGTTCTATTATGAGAGCGTCGTATATGCCGTCGGGCAGGGTGAGAGAGCCGTAGGTGCGGGCGGGAAATTGTTCTTGACACAATCTCACGCTTGCGCCGTAGTAAAAGCCGTTTTCTTCCAGCACCTCTTCCGCCAGTTCTTGCAGGGCGGGGAGCTGAGAAGATATCGTGTGCATTGCGCAGTCTATCGTCTTATCGTCCTCGATAAGCGGGGTGAGATATTCCGTCACAGCATTTTTCACTTGCAATTTCACGTCTTGATCCGCTTGCGAGTTTGAGTTGGCGCGGATGTGTATGCGCAGGTATTGCGTGTCGATATTCTGCGCGCAGGCGGTGAGGATTAAAATGGCTGTCAGAATGCAAACGATAACTATAATGGTTATGTAGAGCCATCTTGAAAGTTTTCCGTTCATGTTATCTCCTTTTCGGCGACTTGCCTTGCGGTAAGTATTGCCGCATGATTTGCGTTTATACCGCATAGAGGGAAAGAAGTTGCGCAAACTAAGACTGCTCGGAGGATAATATGATAAACACGCACAAGAGAAACTTACGCGCGGCAGTTGCCGCGGCTATTCTAACGGTACTTATCGCCGCCATGCTGTTTGCCTTCGGCGGACGGCAGGCTGAGGCGGCGGGAGAGTTGCTCAGATACGGAAGCAGAGGGGAAAGCGTAAAACAGGTGCAGACGCGCTTAAACGAGCTGGGCTACTGGTGCGGCAGCGCCGACGGCATATTCGGCGCAAACACGCAATCCGCCGTCAAGCGCTTCCAGCGAGCAAAGGGACTTTCCGCAGACGGGATAGTGGGACCGAAGACGTACTCAGCGCTGGGTATATCTTCCTCCTCTTCCTCGGGCGGATATTCCTCTTCCGATTTGTATTTGCTCGCCCGCTGCGTATACGGAGAAGCGCGCGGAGAGCCGTATGTGGGGCAGGTAGCAGTGGCGGCGGTGGTGCTGAACAGGGTGAAGAGTGCGGCATTTCCCAACTCCGTTTCGGGAGTCATCTATCAGCCGTACGCTTTCACCTGCGTTTCGGACGGTCAGCTTTATCTGGAGCCCAATCAGACGGCATACAACGCCGCGCGGGACGCGATGAACGGATGGGATCCCACAAACGGATGCCTGTATTATTACAATCCCGCCACTGCCACGAGCGCGTGGATATGGTCGCGCCCGATAATGTTGCAGATAGGCAGACATAACTTCTGCAAGTAGGAGGAAACATGGAGAAAAGTACGGCAACTTTTATGACCGTTCTGGCGGCGCTGCTGCTTGTTGCGGTGGCGGTGATGGGCGTATTTCTGAACGTATCCGTAAATTCGGAGGAGCAGTATAGGCTCAGCGCAAATAACGATTATGAACAGGCATACTATCAGCTCACCGACAGCGTGGGGAATATGCGCGTGAATTTGGATAAGGCTCGCGTCACACGCAATGCGGCGATGATGTGCGAGCTGATGATGGACGCCTCCGTCAGCTGCGAGAGTGCGGCTCAGGCGTTGTATAAATTTTCCGCAGACGGATATTCCGCTTCCGCACTCACCAAGTTCGCAAACCAGGTGGGAGATTATTGCGCCTATCTGCACTCTAAGGCGGCAAGAGGGGAGGAGATATCCTCTTCCGATTATGCCGGCTTGCAAAAGCTGAGCGAAACCGCCGCACTCGTACAGGAAAAGCTCGCTCCCGTGCGCGACGAGATGGGTAAGGGCGGGTATGAATTTTCCTCAAGTTTGGGCAGTTTGAACGAGGAATTTTCATCCATTATGAACGCCCTTCAAGACGGGTCTATGGAATATCCCTCTTTGATATACGACGGACCTTTCAGCGACGCGTTGGACGAAAGACAAGCCAAAAGTTTGACGGGGGAGAAGATAACCCCTCAAGAGGGCGCGACGGCGGTGAAGGAAAAATTGGGAAGTCTGGGTATAGACGGGATAGAATATGTGGGAGAGGGCAAATCGCATTTTGAAACCTACCTGTATACCATAGACGACGAACACGGCAGCGGCGACGTGCAGGTGGCGGCGCGCGGCGGCGAGATAGTGCAGTTCACTTTTAACTGCGAGAGCGGAGAAAAGAGGGCATTCGACCCGCAGGAGCAGGCGCTGACTTTTCTCACCGCGCTGGGATACGAGGATATGACTCCGGTATGGTCCGCCCAAAGCGAAGGGATTATCTATATGAACTTGTGCTATACGGCAGACGGAGTGATATTCTATCCCGATATGGTAAAGGTGAAGATAAACGCCGTCGACGGGCATATAATAGGCTGCGAAACGCTTTCCTACCTGTTCAATCACACAAGCAGGCAGACGGAAGAGCCTCTGCTAACGGCGGAAGAGGTTGCGGCGCGTAAATACGGGGAGATGCAGACAGAGAGCGTGCGCCTCGCCGTCATTCCCACCCCCGGCGGAGGAGAAAGGCTCACTTATGAGGTATATGGCAGGGTAGGAGAGGATAAATTCTTTGTATATGTCGATACAACTCATGGTGATGAGGTGCGAGTGCTGATGGTCGTGGATGGAGAGCAGGGAGAGTTACTCATATAGAAAAAGAAATATTGCGGCTATAATATAACTTGTGGAAAATTCGCGGAGGGGAACTTCCGCGAATTTTTCTTTTATCGAGCAAAAATATTCATTTTTCCGCCTAAAATATTTGATTAAGAGGGGGAGAGTATGATATTATATCATTGCATCAAACAGCGAGGATTTATATGTCTAACGACTCTGACGGTAAGCCGCGAGGTGACTATTCGCAATCGTTCTATACAAACGACATTTATTCGTGCAAAGGAATAAAATGTGATATTTTCTATACGCAAAAAGTTTTACGGAGGTCAAAATAGATATGCCATTTTTTGAACACGTATTCAAATTCGGCAAGGAAGACACCTGCAATATGGGTATTCTCGCCCTTCAAGGAGCGAGGGAACTCGGGAAAAAGGTAGATGATTATCTCGTCAACTGGTACAATACGGAAGCGGAAAAGTGCGGCAGCAGCTCCAGGGTAAAGACCTTTTTGATAGCCAACTCCTGCCCTCGTTTCACCACCGGCGACGGCAAAGGTCTTATCGCGGAAACGGTGCGCGGAAAGGATATGTACATCATAATAGATGTGGGCAACTATTCCGTGGAATACAATATGTTCGGCATGATGCATCGTATGTCGCCCGACGACTACTATGCGGATTTGAAGAGGATAATCGCCGCAATGGGCGGAAAGGCAAAGTCCATAACCGTGGTTATGCCCATGCTATACGGCGGCAGGCAGCATCGCCGCAATGCGCGCGAATCTTTGGATTGCGCCCAGATGCTCCAAGAACTGCAAACCATGGGCGTGAGCGAACTTATTACTTTCGATGCGCATGATCCCCGCGTGCAAAATGCCGTTCCGCTTATGGGATTCGACAATTTCATGCCCACCTATCAGATACTCAAAGCGCTTTTGGAAAAGTATCCGGACGTGAATATGAGCAAGGACAACTTCATGATAGTCAGCCCCGACGAGGGCGCCATGGGCAGGAACATATATTACGCCTCCGTGTTGGGTACGGATTTGGGTATGTTCTACAAGAGGCGCGATTACGCCAACGTGGTAAACGGCAGAAATCCGATTATCGCGCACGAATATATAGGTAACGACGTATCCGGCAAAGACATCTTTGTCGCCGACGATATAATAGCAACGGGAGACAGTATGCTTAAATTGTGCGTAGAGCTGAAAGAGCGCGGCGCCAATAAGATATTCCTCTCGGCAACGTACGCGCTGTTCACGGAGGGTTTACAAAAGTTCCGTGACGCCTATGATCAGGGTCTGTTCACCGCGGTGCTCAGCACTAACCTGACGTACGCCACCCCCGAACTGATGGAAGAGGGGTGGTTCGTTCAGGCGGATATGTCCAAGTTTATGGCGTATATCATGGCTGCCTGCAACCAAGGTTATTCTGTAAGCACGCTGCTCGACCCTCACGATAAGATACACGAGCTGATAGAGGCGTACAATAAATGTCGTCCTCAGCAGCTTGCAATAAAGATAGAGGAGTAATTATGAAAATCAAATGGCTCGGTCATTCTTCCTTTTTACTGGAAGAATCCACCGGCACTTCGATAGTCACCGACCCTTACGATGGGGAATATGTAGGTATTCCCTATCCGAAGGTGCGGGCGGACATCGTTACGATAAGTCACGGGCACAAAGATCACAATGCCGCTTGCGCGGTGGAGGGCAATCCTCGTGTGATAGACAGCGTGGGATTTTGGGAGATAGACGGCGTATATATCAATACGTTGGAGAGCAATCACGATCACCACGGCGGTACCCGCAGGGGAAAGAATCTCATCTGCAAATTTCGCTTAGACGGCGTGGATGTGGTGCATATGGGAGATATCGGGGAGGAGATAACCCCCGAACTGGGCGAATCCATAGGCCCGGTAAACGTACTTTTGATCCCCGTGGGTGACAACTATACGATAGGGGCGGAACAGGCTAAGGAATATGTGGATTTTCTCATGCCGGACATAGTGATACCCATGCACTATAAGACCCCCTCCTGTCAGCTGGACATAGATAAGCTCAGACCTTTCCTTCAACTTTTCGACGATGAGCATATCCGCTATGTGGAAGGCGACAGCATAGAGCTGGACAGGGAAGATTTTGACGGGGAGAGCACAAAGGTTATAGTGTTCGACGACGACAAATTCTGATAAAATCGCGGCGGCGTCGGCAAGGCGCCGCCTGTGAAAATAATTACCGTTTTCTTTCGGAAAAAATCATCCGTAAGTATAAAGCGAAAATAAGCCGTATAAGAATATACGGAAGATATTATATAAAATATGATCTCTATAATCAAAAGGAGCGATATATGAGCGAATTTTTTACAGAGCAGGAATTATCTAGGATGTCCATTTTTCAGCTGCGCGACACCGCCAGGCAGATAGGTGTGGCGTCCCCCACGTCTAAGAAAAAAGAAGAGCTTATAAAAATGTATTTGGATATATCCACCGGAAAAGCTCAGCCTGCCGCCAAGACCAGGCGCGGACGTCCGCCCAAGCAGAAGGTGGAAAATCCCGCAGCGGAGCGCAAGGCGGAGGAGATGGCAGTCGCCCATCAGGACGCGGAACAGCCGTCGGGAGAAAAGCACGTTGCCAACATAGAAGAGCTTTTGAAAAGCGACGACTGCGACCGCAAGAGCGGCGTGTTGGACATACTCTCGGAAGGGTATGGTTTCTTGCGCGCGGAGAACTGCGAGTACGGCAATAAGGACGCGTATGTGTCCGCAAAGCTCATTCGCGGCATGGGACTGCGTGCGGGCGACATGGTGGTGGGCGTAGCCAAGAAGAACGCGGAAAATCGTCCTCCCGCCATCATCGCGGTGGAGAGCGTGAACGGGAATGTCCCCGAAAATCTGCGTCAGCGCCCTCAGTTCGACAACCTCGTTCCCATCTATCCCAACGAGCGTTTCAGGTTGGAACGCGACAGCGCGCGCAACGACTTTGCCATCCGCTGTATAGACCTCATCGCCCCCATAGGCAAGGGTCAAAGGGCAATGATAGTTTCGCCTCCGAAAGCGGGTAAGACAACTTTGCTCAAAAAGATAGCCGGCGCCATAGCGGACAACTATCCCAACGTGCTTTTATTCGTACTGTTGGTGGATGAAAGACCGGAAGAGGTCACCGATATGCAGCGCTCCATACGCGGGGAGGTGGTGTATTCCACTTTCGACGAGATGCCCGAACATCACTGCAAGGCGGCGGAACTGCTCATAGAGCGCGCCAAGCGCAACGTGGAGCTGGGCAAGGATGTGGTAATCATCATGGATTCGCTCACCCGCCTTGCCCGCGCGTATAACCTCACCATTCCGCCTACGGGCAGGACTCTCTCCGGAGGTATAGACCCCGGTGCGCTCCATGCCCCCAAGAGATTTTTCGGCAGCGCGCGCAATATAGAAAACGGCGGCAGTCTTACCATCATCGCCACCGCGCTCATAGACACCGGCTCCCGCATGGACGACGTCATATACGAGGAGTTCAAGGGCACGGGCAATATGGAAATCCATCTGGACAGGAAACTCTCCGAACGCCGCATATTCCCCGCCATCGATCTCAACCGTTCCAGCACCAGAAGGGAAGATCTGCTCCTTTCCCAAAAGGAAATGGAGGGAGTTTTCGCCATCCGCCGCATGATAGCCGGCGACAACGCCGACGCCACCGAACAGCTGCTGAATATGCTCATGCGCACAAAAAACAACTCCGACTTTGTGGATAACGTCCTGCTCCACATGAAGGCATTGGAAAAACAGGGATTCAAATATACTGGTAGATAAAAAATAAAAATCGTCCGAAGAAAATCTCTTCGGACTTTTTATTTGCACGCGGTTAGGGTGAGGACGCGTCAAATTAGCCGTGAAGCACGCCCGTTTTCAAAATTTGCGCTGTGGAGCGGGTGATGGGAATCGAACCCACAACCTAAGCTTGGGAAGCTCATGTTTTACCACTAAACTACACCCGCATACGCAAGTATCTATATGATAGCACAACTAAAAGCATAAGTCAAATGCGGAGATATCGGAAAATAATATTTCGCGTCGAATTTTGAACGACGCGGGAGGATATGTCTATGTGGGGCGGGGCGTTGAATACGGCGCCGCCTCATGTGCCCGCTTTGAGTGCGGCGCCTTGACAAAATTTAATAAAACGGCTTTTTTGTTGCAAATACCCCCTTGCCCCCGCGCGCATTTTGCGCTATAATAAGATATATGATATACGCGGGAGAATTTTCTGGTTTCAAAAAGGTTATCCTCGCCGTATCCGGCGGAAAGGATTCCATGTGTATGCTGCATTGGTTCATCTCCAACGCAGGCAAACTTCCGCCCTTTGCGGTGCTCAACTTCGAGC
The DNA here is from genome assembly GCA_944383935.1 of uncultured Clostridia bacterium. Classification (GTDB taxonomy): domain Bacteria; phylum Bacillota; class Clostridia; order Christensenellales; family UBA3700; genus Alloclostridium. Next base: position 11,904 of record CALWRK010000014.1, on the reverse strand, counting down.
ACGGACTGAGGGGGAAAGAATCGTACGGGGACAGCAAGTTTGTAAAAGACTACTGCCTAGAAAAGGGTGTGGATTGCGACGTCGTCCGCCTCGACTGCAAGGGCTTTTGCAAACTGCACGGCTACGGCACGGAGCAGGGCGCTCGGATATTGCGCCGGCGCGAGTTCGAGAGGATAGTCAAATGCAATCTGGCGGACAGGGTGCTCACCGCTCACCATGCGGACGACAACGCGGAAAGCATACTCATGCACATCTTCCGCGGCAGCGGACTTAAAGGACTGTGCGGCATACCTCGCGACGACGGAGTGGTATATCGCCCGTTGATAGACATTTCTTCCGAGCAAATATCCGCATATGCCGAGCAAAACTTTGTGCCGTACAGAGTGGATTCTTCCAATGCCGACACCTCTTATACGCGCAACTATGTGCGTCAGGAGTTGTTGCCCGCGATCGAAAAGCGTTTCCCCAACGCGCGGGCGGGCATATCCATGCTGGGTAAGCGCGCTGCGCAGGCATACGAATATATCGCAGCAAATTCGCCCAAGGCAACGCTTACGGGCAGGGAGGCGATACTGCCTCTGTCCGTCCTGCATGGGGTCACGGGTGAAACGGCGGTATTCGAGGCTTTGGGCAAGATAGGCGGCAGGGTGGACGTCACCGGCGACCATATAGCGGCTATCTTCGCACTTCCCGAGTGCGAAAACGGCGCTGTCGTATGTCTGCCGTCCGCGTATCGCGCGTGCAGAGTGGGCGACGAAGTGCATTTTTACAGGGAAACTCCCGTGTTCGGAGGGGAGATACCTTTCGGTATAGGTTCTTTCGGCATGGGCGAATATGAGGTCACCGTGTCCAAGAGCAAGACGGAGGGCGCACTGAGGGCAAGCAGGGCTGCCATACCTATAAACGCCGTTTGGCGCACGCGCAGGGAAGGGGATTATTTCCTGCCCTTTGGCGGCGGGAGGAGGTCGCTTGGGGACTGGTTTACGGATAAAAAAGTTCCCCGATATGTGCGTGCACACATCCCCGTACTGGCAGATGGCAGAGAGATATACGCGGTGGCGGGTATGGAGATATCCAAAAAGTTAAAGGTGGAAGAAGGGGACGAGGTCCTGTATATATCCGCCGGGATGACGACTTGATCGTCAAAGGGCGGCTACTTCGCAATAAAGAGCAAGGAGAGATGCATGAACTACACATTGGACAAGATATTGATAAACGGAGAGAAAATCCAACAGCGCATAAGAGAGATGGGCGCACAGATAACGCGCGACTATGCGGGTAAACAGCCCATAGCCGTATGCACTCTGCGCGGCGCGATTCCCTTTTATGCGGATCTTATTCGCGTGATGGATCTGCCCGTCACGGTGGACACCATCACCGTGTCCAGCTACGGCAGCGGCACCACTAGCGGAAACTTGAAGATAATAACGGATATGCGCTCCGACGTGAAAGGCAGGGACGTGATAATCGTGGACGATATTGTGGATACGGGCAGGACGTCGCTGGCAATGGTGAATATGCTGAAAGAGCGCGGCGCGCGCAGCGTGACCATCTGCGCTTTGCTTGACAAGCCCTCGCGCAGGGTGGTGGACATAGAGGGCGACTATGTGGGCTTTACCATTCCCGATGAGTTTGTGGTGGGATACGGCTTGGATTGGGATGAAAAATATCGCAATCTGCCGCACGTCTACACGTTGAAAAGCTGTGAATGAAGAGCTGAAAGTTTTGGCGTCGCACTTCCCCGCGGATAAGCCGCTGTATGCGGTGGGCGGCTGCGTGCGCGACGAGATTTTGGGCAGACAGGTGTACGACATAGACCTCACCTCCGCCTGCACTCAACAGGAAGCGGAAGAGTGCGTCAAAGCAAGCGGAATGCGCGTATCTCTCGGTTCCAAGCGGCTGGGAACGGTGATAATAAAGGGCGTGAACAGCTACGAATATACCCCATTTCGCGTAGACAGCTATCCTGCCGGCAGCGGCGCGCACACTCCGCGCGAGGTGCGGTTCACCCGCGACATCAAAGAGGACGCAAAGAGGCGCGACTTCACCGTGAATGCCCTTTACCGAAACATCCTTACGGGGGAAACAGTCGACCTATTGGGCGGAGTTGCCGACATTAAAGCGGGACTTTTGCGCGCGGTGGACGACCCCATGCGCGTGCTGGGAGAGGACGGACTGAGGATAATGCGCCTGTACCGCTTTGTGTCCGTATTGGGTTTTGACGTGGAAGAGGGCACGGCGGCGGCGGCGAAAAGGTGCAGCCCTTTGTTAAAGGACATCGCGCAAGAGCGCATACGCACGGAATTGGATAAACTGCTGGCGGGGGATCATGTGTACAAGGCACTCTGCGGACTTACGGGTAGCGGTGCCATGGAGGTTGTACTGCCGGAGTTTTGCGAAAATATCGGAGTAAAGCAAAATCCGCAATATCACCGATATACCGTGGACGAGCACATATTCAAGACTGTGGAGTACGCTCCGATAAACGTGAGGCTTGCCGCGCTGTTGCACGACATAGCCAAAGGCAGGTGTCTGAAAGAGGACGGCAATATGTATCGTCACGCGCAGGAGGGTGCCCTTATGGCGGAGGAGATACTCACGCGATTGAGATACCCCAAAGCGGAGATAAGGCGGATAAAGCGGCTTGTGGGCGCGCATATGACGGATATGCGCGGAGATATGAGGGAGAGTAAACTGCGCCGCTTTGTCGCGGAAAATGCGGATATAATAGACGATTTGACCCAACTTATCATCGCCGACGCCAAGGCTACGGGTAACTACATAGACTTGGATAAATGCCTCAGGATAAAGCGCCTTTACGATAAGATGAAAAGGGAAGGGATCCCCCTTTCCTTGGGAGAGCTGGCGATAGACGGAAGGGACGTGATGGAGTACGGCTATCGGGGAGAACAGGTGGGAAAGGTGCTGGAAGAGTTGTTCTCTCTCGTGCTGCGGGGAGAAAAGCCGAACAATAGGGAAATACTGTGCGATATACTTAAAAAGAGGAAAGAAAATGCAGACTGAATCCATCGTAATCATAATATTACTCATATGCGTGCTGGCGGCGGTGCTGTCCGTTTTGGCGGTACTGCTGGTAATGCGCTCAAAGAGGAAGGGAGGCGAAAGCGCCCTTTCAGAGGACTATTTTGCCAATACCTTGCACGAGGCGGAAAAGGAGATAAAGGCGAGCGTGGAGATGCAGGGTAAGGTATTGAATACGAGTATTTCGAGCACTGCCACCGCGCAGACGACGGCGCTGGGCGCATATATGAAAAATATCTCCCAGACGTCCGATCTCGCGCGTCAAGCCGTGAGCGAGAACTTTGAAAAGCTATCTCAAAAGGTGGACGATCGTCTGCAATCGCTGGGCAGACAGACGAGCGAGAGGCTGGACAAGCTGGATGAGAACGTGCAAAAGAGCCTGGATAAGGTACGCGAGGACAACGCCGCCCAATTAGACAAGGTTAGGCGCGACAATACCGAACAGCTGGAAAAGGTGAGGCGCGATAATGCCGAACAGCTGGAAAAAATGCGCGCCACGGTGGACGAAAAACTCAACGAAACGCTGGAAAAGCGGCTTACTCAATCCTTCAAGACGGTGCAGGATTCTCTGGAAAGCGTATATAAGGGGTTGGGAGAGATGAAGACTTTGGGAGAGCAGGTGAGCAATATGAACAGACTGCTCGGCGGCGTAAAGACGCGCGGAAATTGGGGAGAAGTCGCCTTGGAATCACTGCTGGACGACATTTTGGCTCCCGAACAGTATGAAAAGCAGGCTACGGTAAAGCGCGCTTCCAAGGAGAAGGTGGACTTTGCCGTGCGTATGCCCGGAAGCGAGGGTAAGGAGGTCCTGCTGCCCATAGACAGCAAATTCCCCGCGGAAGATTATCTTAGGTATGCCGACGCGGCAAATGCGGGCGACAGCGCGGCTGCGGAGATGGCGTTGAAGGCGTTCAAAAATGCCGTGATAACTCAGGGCAAGAGCATACGCGACAAGTACATAGCCGCCGGCACTACCGATTTTGCCGTTATGTATCTACCGTCGGAGAGCGTGTATGCGGAGGTGGTGCGCGACGAGGGACTTATCAACAAGCTGCGCCGCGATTACAACGTGGTGCCCTGCGGACCTTCCACCATGGCGGCGCTTTTGAACAGTTTGAAGCTGGGATTCACCACCATGAAGTTGCAAAAATCCAGCAAGGAGATAGCCAAGGCTTTCCAAGACTTCAAAAAGCAGTTCAACGGCTTTTCTCAGCTCGTGGAAAGGGCGCAGCAGCAGAACGACAAGGTGAGCGGAACTTTGTACGATATCGCCGACAAAACGGGCAAGGTGATGAAGAAGATAAATAAGATAGCTAACGAAAACCCCGAAGTGGGCGAGGAGGACGGCGCACAGCAGCTGCCCGGAGGTGACGAAGAATGAAACTGGATTTACATCTGCATTCCACGGCAAGCGACGGAAGCGACAGCCCCTCCCGAATAGCAGAACTTGCAAAGGAAAAGGGCATAGACGTGATAGCCCTCACCGATCACGATACTGTCAGCGGCGTGCCGGAGGCGCTTGAAGCAGGCAAAAAGTTGGGCGTCAAGGTGCTTCGCGGCGTGGAACTTTCCGCCTTTTCTTCATATGAAGTACACGTCCTGGGATACAATATCGACATAAACAGTCCCGCTCTCACAAACAAACTGGAAGAACTGAGGCAAAAACGCATATCGCGCGCTTACAAGATCTTGGATAAGCTGGAAACATTCAATATAAAGTTGGACAGGAGCGGGCTCAAAAATGACGGCAGCGTGGGACGTCCGCACATAGCGCAACTGTTGTTAAAGGGCGGCTATGTCACGTCCATTCAAGACGCATTCGAGCGCTACTTGGGCAAGACGGGCGCGGCATTCGTGCCCTCGCACAGGCTCTCGCCTCTGGAAGCGGTCAAGACGATAAAGGCGGCGGGAGGACTTGCGGTGCTCGCCCATCCTCTGGTATTTGTAAATAAGGGCGTGTTGGACGACCTTATCTGCGGGCTTAAACCGTACGGGCTGGACGGGATAGAGGCGAACTATCCCTCGCACACGCCGCAGATAACCGCGCGCCTTTACGACGTGGCGCGCCGATACCGCCTTATAGCCACCGGCGGCACCGATTATCATGGTAAAATCCGCCCCATAGAGATGGGCAGCGTAGAGTGGAAAATAGACGGGTATACGAGGAGAATGCTCGGAATATGATTTTTTAAGTAGGCAGCGTGACGTTGCACCCGTGAAAGCCTTGCACAGGCAAAATGGGAAAGCATAGCTGTTTTCTTCGCACAAGCAAAAATCCTGAAAATATTTCACGATTTTTATGGGGCGCAAACAATTACTTTGCGCCCCATAAAAATTACTTACTCAGCTTCTCCTTTCCGCCCATATACATCCTCAGCGGCAGAGGGATGTTCACACTGCCGTCGGCTTGCAAGTTGTTTTCCAAAAAGGCGATGAGCATACGGGGAGGGGCTACAACGGTATTGTTGAGCGTATGAGCAAAATAGTTTCCGTTTTCGCCTTTGATTCTTATGCCCAATCTCCTTGCTTGAGCGTCGCCCAGGTTGGAACAGCTTCCCACCTCAAAGTATTTCTTCTGTCTGGGGGACCACGCTTCCACGTCCAAGCTCTTTACTTTGAGGTCGGCAAGGTCGCCCGAGCAGCATTCCAGCGTACGCACGGGTATGTCCAGGGAGCGGAAGAAGTCCACCGTGTTCATATATAGTTTTTTGAACCAGTCCATGCTGTCTTCCGGCTTGCATATGACTATCATCTCCTGCTTTTCGAACTGGTGGATGCGGTAAACGCCACGCTCTTCTATGCCGTGCGCGCCCACCTCCTTTCTGAAACAAGGGGAATAGCTGGTCAGGGTGAGAGGCATCTTCTCTTCGGGCGTGATGGTGTCCATGAATCTGCCTATCATGGAGTGTTCGCTCGTACCTATGAGGTAGAGGTCCTCTCCCTCGATTTTATACATCATATTTTCCATCTCGGCAAAGCTCATAACGCCGTTCACCACGTTGGCGCGGATCATGAATGGCGGCACGCAATAGGTAAAGCCGCGGTCTATCATAAAGTCGCGGGCATAGGATAGTATGGCGGAATGCAGGCGGGCGATGTCACCGGTGAGATAATAAAAGCCGTTTCCGCTCGTTCTGCGCGCGCTGTCCAAATCTATGCCGTCGAAGGACTCCATTATATCTACATGATATGGGATTTCGAAGTCGGGCACTTTGGGCTCGCCGAAGCGTTCCACTTCCACGTTCTCGCTGTCGTTTCTGCCTATGGGTACGCTGGGATCTATGATGTTGGGTATGACCATCATGCGCTTTTTGATTTCCTCTTCCAGCACCTCTTCGCGCTGTTGCAGACCTTCCAACTCCTTGGCTACGTCCGCAACTTCCTGCTTGGCTTTGGCGGCGGACTCCTTATCTCCCTTCGCCATAAAGCCGCCTATTTGCTTGCTTATGGCGTTGCGTCTGCCGCGCAGATAGTCGCAGCGGGTCTTGGCTTCGCGGTATTCCCTGTCCATATCCGCAACCTCGTCCACGAGGTGAAGTTTTTCGTCCTGGAACTTCTTTTTGATGTTTTCCTTGACCGATTCGGGATTGGTTCTTATCAGTTTGATGTCTATCATGATTTACTCCTTATTTTGCCACAATATTCACAAGTCGTTTAGGTATGACTATCACTTTGACCACATTCATCGCGCCTATCGCGTCCTTTACGGCGTTGCAGTCGAGGGCTATTTGTTCTATCTGCTTGTTGTCCGCGTCCACGGGCACCACTATCTTTGCTTTTATTCGGCTGTTCACCTGTACGGCGAGCTCGTATTCGTCCTTTACAAGCCACTTTTCTTCGCACTTGGGGAAGGGGCGGCGATAGATGGGATAGGGCTTGCCCAGTACGCTTCCCAGCTCTTCGGCGATATGCGGTACCAGCGGCGCCAGCAAAAGCACCAGCTTGTCCGCGCAATCTTTCATCAGCTCGCCGTCCTTTTCTTTTTCCGCGTCGTACTTATACATGGCATTCACCAGCTCCATTATGCGGGCGATGGCGGTGTTGAAGGAGAACACTTCCATATCCTCCGTCACGCGCTTGATGGTATAGTTGAGGGTGTATAGCAGCTCTTTTTCCGCCGCGCCTATCTGTTTTGAAGAGGAGGGCATATCCTTTATTTTCAGCACAAGACGCTCCATTCTCTCCAAGAACTTGACTATGCTCTCTATGCCGCTGCTGTTCCAGGGACCTCCCTCCGTATATGAAAAGCCGAACATGAGGTAGAAGCGGAATGCGTCGGAGCCGTACTTGCTCACATAGTCGTCGGGGGACACTACATTGCCGCGGGATTTGCTCATCTTGAACCCGTCGGGACCCAGGATGGTGCCTTGGTGTACGAGCGAGGTAAAGGGTTCGTCGAATTTGAGGTAGCCCAAATCGCGCAGTGCCTTGGTGAAGAAACGGGCGTACAGCAGGTGCATACACGCGTGCTCCGCGCCGCCTATATACTTGTCCACGGGCAGCATCTTATTGATTATCTCCGGATCGAACGCCTGCTTGTCGTTGTGTGCGTCCGGGTAGCGCAGATAGTACCACGAAGAGCACACGAAAGTATCCAAGGTGTCGGGGTCGCGTTTGGCGGGAGCGCCGCACTTGGGACAGGTGCAGTTCATGAACTCTTCACTCTTCAAAAGCGGAGATTTGCCGTCCGGCGTGAAGTCCACGTTGTAGGGCAGTTTTACGGGCAAATCCTCTTCCGGAACCGCCACTTCTCCGCAGTGAGGGCAGTGAATGACGGGAATGGGGCAGCCCCAGTATCTCTGACGGGAGATGAGCCAGTCGCGCAGGCGATAGTTGGTTTTAAGCTCGCCCTTGCCGCTCTCTTCCAGCCACTTGACCACCGCCACTTTGCCTTCTTCACTGGTCATGCCGTCGAATTTGCCGGAATTTACCATCACACCGTACTCGCAGTAGGGCAGGTCGTCGCAACTTCCGTCTGCACTCTTAATAACCCTCTTTATGAGCAGGTCGTATTTTTTCGCAAAGTCGTAGTCGCGCTCGTCGTGCGCCGCCACGCCCATGACCGCACCCGTGCCGTAGGAGTATATGACGTAGTCGCCTATCCATATGGGCACGCGTTCGCCGTTTACGGGATTTAAGCAATATGCGCCCGTGAACGCGCCCGTCTTTTCGCGCGTGGAGGACATCCTGTCTATCTCCGAAACCTTGGAGCACGCCAATTTATACGCCTCCACTTCCGCCTTGTGTTCGGGAGTGGTCAGCTTATCCACCAGCGGGTGTTCGGGCGCCAAGATGACGTAGGATACGCCGAATATCGTGTCCGCACGCGTGGTGAATACGCGGAAAGTGTCGCCGCTTTCGCAGGTAAATTCTATCTCTCCGCCCGTGGATTTTCCTATCCAGTGGCGCTGCATCGCCTTGGTCTTTTCCGGCCAGTCCAGCTTATCCAAATCGCGCAGCAACTCTTCCGCATACGCCGTTATCTTGAAGAACCATTGCGTCAGATTCTTCCTCACCACCTGGGAGCCGCAGCGCTCGCAATGCCCGTCCACCACCTGTTCGTTGGCAAGCACGGTGTTGCAGGAAGTGCACCAGTTGACGGGCGCTTCCTTGCGGTACGCCAGCCCCGCCTTGTAGAGTTGAAGGAATATCCATTGCGTCCACTTGTAATAGTCGGGCATACACGTCTTTACCTCGTAATCCCAATCGAACATACCGCCCATGGCTTGAAGCTGGTGCTCCATGGTGGCTATGTTTTTCAGAGTGGAATCTTGGGGATGGATGCCCGTTTTTATGGCATAGTTTTCCGCAGGCAGACCGAAAGCGTCAAAGCCCATAGGTTCGAACACCTCATAGCCCTGCATACTCTTAAAGCGGGCAAAGCTGTCCGACGGTCCGAAGTTATACCAATGTCCGACGTGCAATTTTGCGCCAGAGGGGTAGGAGAACATCTCCAAAGTATAGTATTTTTTGTCGCGTCTTGCGGTATTAAAGGAGTAGATCTTATCTTCTTTCCACTTTTTTTGCCATTTTTTTTCAATCTCGATAAAGTCCATTTTTTGCTCCGAAAAGTTAATATATAGGTATTATATAATTGCGCGCGTGCTTTGTCAAGTCAACGCTTGCCCGCGGGCGGATTTTTTGCTATACTTTACTTATGGCAGACAGGAAAAAATGCGTTATAGTCGGCGGAGGCGCCGCGGGAATCATGTGTGCGGCAAGGCTGATTGCACGGGGCGTAAAGCCCGTAATAGTCGAAGCGTCCGCGCGCGTAGGCAAAAAGATATTGGTAAGCGGAAACGGCAGATGCAATCTGTCCAACGCAAACGTGAGCGCGGAAAAGTACAACGCGCCCAAGTTCGTCGCACCCGTGCTGGAAAGATACCCCTTCAAAGAGTTAATCGAGTGGTGGAAAAGGTTGGGACTTATCACGCGCACGGACGGGGAGGGAAGGGTATATCCCCACTCCAACTATGCCGGCAGCGTGCTGAACATACTGCTGGCTGCGGTAAGGGAGGCGGAGATGATCACCTCCTGCCCCGTGAAAGATATAAAGGCGGCGGGCGGCGGCTTTGAAGTGATATGTCAAAACGCAATCATTTCGGCGGAAAATGCGGTGCTCGCCTGCGGCAGCGGCGCGGGCGGCGGCAGGGCGTCGTACAATCTTTTGAGCGGAGCGGGACATACGGTGACCCCGCTTACCCCCGCCGTCACATATTTGGTTACGGATAAATTCAAAGGATTGAAGGGCGTGCGCGCCAAGGTGAGCGCCGTATTGGACACGCAGTTCGGCACTTGGTCGGACAGGGGAGAGATACTGTTCAAAGAAGACGGAGTCAGCGGCATCCTCGCCTTTTGGCTTTCCTCTTTTCTCGCCAGAAACAGGTGCTCGGGCACTTTGTCGATAGATTTTGCCCCCGATATGACGGAAGAAGAGTTAAAGCGCGAATACGGCGACAGGAGGGAGTTGCTCTGCGGACTGCTGCACAAGGCGCTGGCGGATAAACTGCTTAGAGAAGGAGGCTTGGAACTTGTGAAAAACTACCGAGTAAAAGTCACTCCCGCAAAAACGGACAGTCAGGTGATGTGCGGCGGCGCCGCCGTTGAAGAGTGGGGCGAAGATATGCAATCCAAATTGCACAAGGGATTGTATTGCATAGGCGAGATGGCGGATATAGACGGCGAGTGCGGCGGCTATAACCTGCATTGGGCATGGGTGAGCGCCTTGGCGGCGGCGGACAGCATAGCGGATAGATTATGATAAGAATAGACGGAATAAATATAAAAGCGGGACTTAATGCCGATTTTGTCGGGATTGCTTTGCGTGCCCTGCGTATAAGGCGCGCGGATATAAAGCGAGTGATAGTACTCAAACATTCCCTCGACTGCCGTAAAAAACCCGATATCTGCCATGTTTACAGCTTGGGCGTGGAAGTGCAAGGGGAGGAAAATCGCGTTGTTAGGGCGTGTCATAACTCAAAAGTCAGGGTGGCGGAAGCCCCCGTGAACAATTTGAGGGAAGAACTTTTAAGGCGAGGCGTCCCTCTTGCCGAAAAGCCGCTTTTCGGACAGGAGATAGCGGTGGTGGGCAGCGGTCCCGCCGGACTTTTCGCCGCGCTCACCCTCGCCTATCTCGGAGCAAAGCCCATCGTGATAGAGCGCGGTTTAAGCGTGGCAGAGCGCGCCTTTAAGGTGAACGCTTTTTTTGCGGGAGACGAGCTTGACGAAGAGTGCAATGTGCAGTTCGGAGAGGGCGGCGCCGGCACTTTTTCCGACGGCAAACTAAACAGCGGAATAGGCGGCAGTCTGGCTGCCGCGGTGATAGCCGAATTTGCGGAAAACGGCGGAGGTGAGGAACTTAGATACGAGAGTAAGCCGCACATAGGTACAGACGTACTGCCCGCGGTGGTCAGCTCCATCCGCTTGAAGATAATCGCCATGGGCGGAGAATTTTACTTCAACACCAAAGTTACGGACATAATAATCAAAAACGGCAAACTCACCGCTCTCAAATTGGAGGGAAACAGGAGCGGCATACTTAAAGTAAACAGGGCGATATTCGCCGTGGGGCACAGCGCGCGCGACGTATATGAAATGCTGTATGCGCGAGGAGTGCAGCTTTCCTCCAAACCATTTGCCATAGGCGTGAGAATAGAACACCGCCGTCAAGATATAGACTTTGCCCAATACGGGACAGGTGATTTGAAACTCCCCGCCGCGGACTATAAGTTTACCGCTCAAGTGGACGGGCGCGGGTGCTACACCTTTTGTATGTGCCCCGGCGGCGAGGTAGTGGCAGCCGCAAGCGAAAAGGGCGGCTGCGTGGTGAACGGTATGAGTAACAGCAGGCGCGACGGACAAAACTCGAATTCCGCGCTCATCGTCACGGTGAACGAAGGGGATTTCGGCAGCGGAGCCTTGGACGGCGTGGCATTCCAGCGCAAGTGGGAAAAGCTCGCCTATCGTGCGTCGGGAGGATACGCTCCGCCCACGCAACTGCTCGGCGACTTCAAGGCGGGCAGGGCGTCTTTTGCACTGCGCGAAGTCACTCCCTCGTGCGCAAGGGGGTATTCCTTTGCCGATTTGAATTCTTGCCTCCCTCCCTATATCTGTAAGAGCATAATCGCCGCCACAGACATATTTGCACAAAAAATTCCCGTATTCAACTCTTTCGGCAGCATCCTATGCGGAGTGGAAACGCGTACTTCTTCCCCCGTGAGAATTATCAGGGACGAGAGCTGCAATTCTTCAATCTCGGGACTTATGCCTTGCGGCGAGGGCGCAGGCTATTCCGGAGGGATCACATCTTCCGCGGCAGACGGTGTGAGGGTAGCGATGGGGATTTTGAAATGATTTTTTCAG
>CALWRK010000013.1 GCA_944383935.1 uncultured Clostridia bacterium | reverse complement strand
GTGTGTATATCGAAGGGCATACCCAGATATTTCAGGCTCATGGCGCTGCATTCTATGTGCCAGCCGGGATAGCCCATGCCCCAGGGGCTGTTCCACTGCATGATATGTTCCGGTTCCGCCTTTTTCCAGAGCGCGAAGTCTGCGGGGTGGCGCTTTTGGCTGTTCACTTCCACGCGCGCGCCCGCCTGCTGTTCTTCCAAATTCAGGCGGGAGAGTTTGCCGTAGCCGGGGAATTTGCCTATATCGAAGTATATGCCGTCGTCTATCTCGTAGCCGTAGCCCTTATCCACCAGTTTTTGCACATAGTCTATCATCTCTTGAATGTGGTCGGTGGCTTTGGCGATTATCTCCGGCCGCCCTATGTTCAATTTTTTCAAGTCGGTGAAGAATACGTCCGTATAGTAGGCGGCTATCTCCCAAGGGGATTTTTTCTGCTCGCGGGAGGCTTTTTGCATCTTGTCCTCGCCCGTGTCGCCGTCGGAGAGCAGATGTCCCACGTCGGTGATATTCATCACGCCTTTCAGCTTATAGCCGTCGTATTTAAGCGTTCTGCGGAAAATGTCCATAAAGATGTATGTGCGCAAGTTGCCTATATGCGCGTAGTTATACACCGTGGGGCCGCAGCTGTACATATACGCTTTGCCCTCGTGAATGGGCTTGAATTCTTCCTTTTGCCTTGTCAAGGTGTTGTATATTCTAAGCATATGCTCCTCCTTTATTCCTCGTCCGCTTCGCGCATGGCGGCTTTTGCAGCCCTGCCTTCCAACCTGTCCAGCCGCTCGCGCAGGCGTTTTATTTCCTCTTGTACGGGGTCGGGCAGTTGCTGTATCGTCTGCTCGTCCACGCGCTTATCCTTTTGCTTTACTATCCGTCCGGGCACGCCCACCACCGTGCAGTGCGGCGGCACGTCTTTCAATACCACGCTGCCCGCGCCTACCTTGCTGTGCGCGCCCACCGTGATGGGCCCCAATACCTTGGCGCCGGCAGAGAGCATCACGCCCTCTTCTATCGTGGGGTGGCGCTTGCCCGTATCCTTACCCGTGCCGCCCAGCGTTACGCCTTGATATATCAGCACGTCGCGCCCCACCACGGCGGTTTCGCCTATCACCACTCCCACACCGTGGTCTATAAATACTCCGCCTTCTATCTCCGCCGCGGGATGGATGTCCACGCCCGTGAGTTTTCTGGTGCGAGCGGAGATTATTTGCGCTATCCGCTTGAAGCCGTGTTTGTAAAACCAATGCGCGCGGCGGTGGCGAAAGAGCGCACGAAATCCGCCGTAAGTAAAAAACACTTCCAGCTTACTGCGCGCGGCGGGATCTTTTGCCATTGCGGCATTCAGATCGTCTTTAATCTTTCCCATATTCACCTCATAATAAAAAACGGACGCCGTCTTTCAAAGACGCGTCCGCGCGGTTCCACTTTGATTGAGCTTTCGCTCCACCTTGTATTTGCTGTAACGGGCATACCCGTGCGGCATTTCCTCCGCAGGCAGCGCGCCCGCACTTCACGCCTTTTACCCGAGGCGGCTTTCAGCCGCTGACCGCCCCTCTCTGCGGGATATAATGCGCTACTCTTGGCACGCTATCGCCATATCCATGTATATGCATTATAGCAAAGGAAAAGGGAAAAGTCAAGGATGATTTTTTCAAGTTGCAAAGTAATTGTTTGCAAGCGTAAGCGACTTGAAAAAACGTGAGATTATTTACCTTCATGATAAGGTCGGATCTTATCATATATATTAGCGGAAGGTAAAAAATATCACGATTTTTACGCCGACATAAATTTCGCCATTCGTTCTTTGTCGGCGCAAAAATCATTCAATTGACATTCCTCTTCCTTAGGTTTATAATATATGCGTTATGCGATATCTTTTTTACGATGTGGAGTGTTCCAACTGTTTTAACGGTGAGGGAAAAATTTGTTCGTTCGGCTATGTAATTACCGACGAAGAGTTTAATGTGCTAGAAAAAAATGACATAGTCATGAATCCCGCCTCGCGCTTCTATCTCAGGCGCAAGGAGGGCAGACCGGAGATAGAACTTGCCTATTCGGAAGAGTATTTTCGTTCTCAGCCAAAATTCGATAAGTTCTACGAGAAGATAAAGTATATGCTGGAAGAGCCCGACCAAATAGTCATGGGGCACAGCATTCTCAACGACGTCAAGCACTTGGCATATCAGTGTAAGCGCTACAAATTCCCCTGCATAAACTATCGTTTCGGCGACAGTCAACTCATATACAAGAAGTTCGTGCAGCACGGCAGCGGCTCGCAGGTGGGACTTGCCAAGATATGCGAGGAATTCGACATCCATCCCGAGCACCTGCATCGTTCGGACGACGACGCATGGGCTACCATGGAATTTGTGCGCAAGATATGCGAAGAAAAGCACGTTTCCCTCTATCGTCTACTCTCTGACAATCCCGAGTGCACGGGCGAGATAGAGAATTTCGAGATAACCATGAACGGAGTGTCCGTTACGCGCAGTAAGCGCTTTTTGCAGCGTATGCTGGATGAGTATGTAAAGACGCTCAAACCGGCGGCGGGCGGAGAGTTGGAGGGGAAACGCTTTTGTATGTCCCGTAAGTTCGAGCGCGACAATGCGGATATGTGCGGATTTTTCGCAAAGAGGTGCTTTGAGCTGGGAGGCAGATATACGCGCAACGCCATGCGCTGCAACGTGCTGGTGAGTGCCGACGATGAACCGTGTACGCGCGAAAAGGCTATTTTGGCAGACAGGAAGATGAAAGAGCGCGTGAAGATAATCTCTTTGGACGAGTTCAAGCGGCTTTTACATATTGGGAGCGAGGATATGCCTCGGGTGGCGGCGTTTTCTCTGGACAGCGTCATCTCTCTGCCTGCCGTGGCTTACGGGAAACCGCTGAAAATGACCATAGGCGAGGCGGGGAGAAGGAAGAAAGAGGGCAGGGAAAAACAGGCTGCCGCTCCCGAACAGACCGCCTCGGCGGTCACGCCCAAAAAGAAAAAGCGCCGCCGCAGGAGAAAGAAGCCCGCTTCCTCGCCCTTCGCGCCGCAAGACGGAGAATGATATGCTAAAAGACGGGGAAAGGCTGGACGATCTGCAATATAAGGGGCTTATGCTCATTCAGCAGGCGGACGCGTACTGCTTTACTTCGGATGCGGTATTGCTCGCGAACACGGCTCGCGTGGGAGCAAAGGACAAAGTGGCAGACTTGGGCGCGGGCAGCGGCATCATCTCCGTGCTCATTGCCGCAAAGCGCGGCGCAAGCGTGACGGCGGTGGAATTTCAAGATTGGGCGGCGGAACTCATACGCCGCAATGCAGAACTCAACAAACTTTCCGATAAGATAACCGTATACGAAGGGGACATAAAGGGCTGCCGCGAAGAGCTGCCCGTTTTTGACGTCGTGGTGACCAATCCGCCCTATTTCAAGGCGGGCAGCGGAGAGATGCGCGGAGATAGGCGCAGCGCGCTGTCGCGCCACGAAAGCTCGTGCACCCTGGAAGATATCGCAAAGGAAGCGTCGTGTTTGCTGCGCGAGGGCGGTAAGCTGTATATGGTGCACAAGACGGAGCGCATGGCGGAGGTCATCTTCCGTTTGGCGCAGAACAGGTTGGAAACAAAGGAGATAACGCTTATCTATCCCAAGGCGGACAAGGAGGCGGATACCTTTATCGTATGCGCGGTCAAGGGCGGAAGAGCGGGAATGAAATTGCATAAGCTTATCGTATACGACGAAAAGGGAAATATGACCGAGGAGGCGGCAAGGCTGTATGGAAAGTAAACAAGGCACGCTCACCTTGGTGGGCACTCCCATCGGGAATAGCGCCGATATAACTCAAAGGGCGGTGGAAGCGCTGCAAAATGCGGACGTGATAGCGTGCGAAGATACCCGCCGTTCACTGCCGTTTTTGCTGGGCAGGGGCGTGAAAAAGCCGCTGGTAAGCTACCATAAACACAATGAAAAATCGGGAGCGGAGTACCTTGTGCAACTGCTTTCGGAGGGCAAAGACGTCGCGCTGATAACAGACGCGGGTATGCCGGGGATATCCGATCCGGGAGCGGAGGCGGTGCGCCTTGCGCGCAGCGTCGGAATACGCGTGACCTGCGCTCCGGGACCCACCGCGCTCACCACCGCGCTCGCCCTTGCGGGCATAGAGGGCGCGTTCACGTTTTTGGGTTTTTTGCCTGAAAAGCTCAAAGACAAAAGGGCTATCTTGCAGGCATTTAAGAATGTGCCGTCCGCGCTCGTATTCTACATATCTCCGCACGACATTCAAAAACAGCTGGACTTTTTGCATGAAGAGCTGGGCGAGCGTAAATTGACGCTCGCGCGCGAGATAACCAAGATGTTCGAGGAAGTGCAAGAGGGAGTGCTGGGCGAGATACGGATAGACAGACCGCGCGGCGAATATGTGGCGATAGTGCACGCTCCCGAAGGAGAAGAGATCCCAGAACCGAATAAGCTGCTCCGGGCGTTGCTTGCGAGCGGCGAGGATAAAAAGAGCGCGATAAAGGAAGTTGCCGCGCGCTGTAAACTGCCGCGCGACGCCGTATATAAGATGGCGTTGGAGATGAGAGATGAGCGGTCTTGAAAGGATTACGGAAGAGCTTTTCGAGCGCGGCTGTATAAGCGGGTAGGATCGCTCCGCCGCGCCCATCTTCTTCAAAAAGCATTTTCAAAGGAGTATTCCGTGTGCACCTGCTTTTCATGGCTACTCTATCCCGGCAATGCGGAATTTATGAAGAAGGGAGCGAATATATCGAAGTTCGCCGCCATATTCGACGTGATAGGGGAGCGCAAGACGGATGCGGACGCGCTTTACTACATCTTCGGAAGCAGAAAGCCCGATATGCAAAGTTTCCCGCCGCTCACCTCATTGCAAAAGTCCGCCATGGAATATCATAAGGCGGGCGGAAAGTTCAAGCTGGGCTTTGGCGTTAAAAGAGTGTAATAAAAAAGCGGCGTCCGCCGCTTACCGCCGCCTTTCGGTGCGGACGAAAATCACGACAATATCTCGCAGTTATATCTCTCCCACTCTTCGTCTTCTTCGGGCGGAGGCGGCGCTTTTGAGGTGAGTTTGGGAAAGCGTTTGAAGAAGTTTTTGCTCAATTTCACCACCTCTCCCGACAATAAAATTATGGCTATGAGATTGGGTATCGCCATAAGTCCGTTAAAGATGTCCGCTATGTCCCACACCGCCTGTATGGTCATGTAAGGTCCTATCAGCACGGCAAGAATATACAGCACGCGGTAGGTTAGGATGGCTTTTTTATTGCGTCCCGCCAAGTATTCCAAACAGCGTTCTCCGTAAAAATTCCAGCCCAAGATGGTGGTAAAGGCAAAGAAGATCAGGCATATCAGCAATATCACCGGTCCCGCCTGCGACAGGGCGGCGGGCAGACCTTCGGAAAAGGCGTTTATCGTGACGCTCACGCCGTCCAGACCTATGTTCCAGCTGCCCGTTATCACTATGGTAAGACCTGTCATGGTGCACACTATCAGCGTGTCGATAAAGGTGCCGGTCATGGATACCAGCCCCTGCCTCACCGGTTCGCGGGTGGAAGCCACCGCGGCGGCTATGGGAGCGGAGCCCAGCCCCGCTTCGTTGGAGAATATGCCGCGGGCTATGCCCATCTGCATCGCCACCAGCATACTTCCGGCGGCGCCGCCCGCCACGGCTTTTGGATTGAACGCGCCCACGAATATCTGTCTGAACGCTTCGGGAATGGCGGTGATGTTGGTAAATAAGACTATAAGTCCGAAGAGTATGTAAGCTATCGCCATGAATGGCACCACCATTTCCGACACCTTGGCTATGCGCTTTACTCCGCCTATCAGCACCAGCGCGACCACCAGCGTGAGTATCGCGCCCGAAACTATGGTGGATACGGTATATTCCCCGCCCAGGAAGGATATGGTGGAGGAGGGGATTATCTCGTTCACCGCAGAGGATATGGAGTTCACCTGCGTAAAAGTGCCTATGCCGAACAGTCCCACGCACATTCCGAATACGGCAAACAGCACCGCCAGCCATTTGAATTTAGGACCCAGACCGCGCTCTATGTAATAAAAAGGACCGCCCAGCGCGTGTCCGTCGCGGTATACCTTGCGGTATTTCACCGCCAGCACGCCCTCGGCAAACTTGGTCGCCATTCCGAAAAACGCCGCCAGCCACATCCAAAACATGGCTCCCGGACCTCCGGCTACTATGGCGGTAGCCACGCCCACTATGTTTCCCGTACCTATGGTGGCGGAGAGTGCAGTGCACAGCGCGCCGAAGCTGGACACTTCCCCCTTGCCGCCCTTTTCCTTGGCGAACATATATCTGAAAGCGCGCGGCAGGCGGATGAGCGGCAAAAATACCAGACGGACGGTGAGGTATATCCCCACGCCCAGTATGAGCACTATGAGGGGCACGCCCCACACGAACTCGTCTATATCGGCTATTATCTGTCCGAATTTCTCCATATTCCGCCTTTGTGAAAATAATAACAAAGTGATTATAAACCAAGCGGGGAAGTATGTCAACACATTTAAGCCGGTTTGACGCATTAAAAGAGGGAGATATTTTCAATCGCATTAAAGGCGGGAACAATTTTTATACGGATATTGACAATCGCGGGCGCAATAAATATAATAAAAAGCGGAGGAAAAGTTATGACTTTGGTTGACATCATCAATAGATACCCCTTTTGCAAACAGGCGTCCGGCGGCAGATACGACAGGGCGCAGAGGCAGTGGGATCGCCGCGTAAAGCTGACTACGGGCGACGAAAGCGGCGACTTCAAGATAACGGAAAAGCCGCGCGCGGAGTATCCACGTCCGCAGATGGAGAGGAGCAATTTCAATATCCTCAACGGCAAGTGGGAATACGGCATAATCTCCGCCGCCGAGTATGTGCGCAAGAAGGGCAGGACAGACATAAGGACGGGGGAGATACTCGTGCCTTTCAGTCCGGAGTGCGACGCGAGCGGCGTGGGCAGGATACTGGACAAAAACGAGGTGTTGATCTATCGCACATCCTTCAAATTCGAGGGCAGGGGCAGGATTTTACTGCATTTTGAAGCGGTAGACGAAAAGTGCGAGGTGTTCGTAAACGGCATATCGCAGGGCGTGCACGAGGGAGGATACCTCCCCTTTACTTTTGACGTGACCGGGGCGTGTAAGGCGGGCGATAACGCCCTTGAAGTGCACGTTGTGGATTTTACGGACGCTCTGCCCGTGCCCAGGGGCAAGCAGACTCTCTCTCGCGGAGGGATTTGGTATACTCCGCAGTCGGGCATATGGGGGACGGTGTGGACGGAAGAAGTCCCTCAAAACTACATCAAAAGCGTAATGTGCACTGCAGATCCGGACGCCGCGGAGGTGAATATTTGCGTATCCGTATGCGGACAGGTCGAAGATGTGAATATAAAGATATACGACGAGGGGACGGAGATACTCTCTTTCAAGGGAAAAGCGGGGGAGAATGTGATAAAACTGGGTGCGATAAAGTTGTGGTCGCCCTCATCTCCCTTCCTCTACAAAGCGTCTGTAAGGGCGGGAGAGGACAGCGTGCGCACCTATTTTGCCATGCGCAAAGTGGAGCTGGTCACCGATTCCCGCGGCTACAAGAGGGTGATGCTGAACGGGGAGTACATCTTCCAAAGCGGCGTGCTCGACCAGGGCTACTATCCCGAAAGTATGCTCACGCCGCCGTCCGATCGGGCGATGATAAACGACATACAAAAGATGAAAGACTGCGGCTTTAACATGATCCGCAAGCATATAAAAATAGAACCGGCGCGCTGGTACTACCACTGCGACAGGCTGGGAATGCTGGTGTGGCAGGACATGGTTTCCGGCGGAGGAAAGTACAATTTCGCCGTGATAGGCGCGCTTCCGTTTGTGGGGATTATGCTGGACGACGCCAAGCACTACAAGGCCTTTGCACGCGAGGACGAAGAAGAGAGGGCGCGCTATAAGCAGTTCGTGGGGGATACGGTGAATTATCTGCGCTTTTTCCCCTCGATAGTGCTATGGTGTATCTTCAACGAAGGCTGGGGGCAGTTTGACAGCGTGGCTATGACGGAGTATGTCCGTTCGCTCGATCCCACCCGTCTTATAGACAGCGTCAGCGGTTGGCACGACCAGGGTAAGGAGCATTTCGACTTCAAGTCGTATCACATATATTTCCGCAAGTTCCGTATGCCCAAAGATGAAAAGCGCTGTGTAATCCTCTCGGAATTCGGCGGCTATTCCATGCCTGTGGAGGGGCATATGCAGATGCCGCACAAGATATTCGGATACAAGATATTCCGCGATGAGGGCAAACTGCGCGAGAGTATAGATAAGCTGTACACCCGCGAGGTCATCCCCGCCATATCTCAGGGGCTATGTGCCAGTGTATATACCCAGCTTTCCGATGTGGAGGAGGAGATAAACGGCATTCTCACCTACGACCGAAAGGTGAACAAGGCGGGCAGAGAGCTGATGAACAACATAAACGACCGCCTGTATTTTGAGCACGAGGCGTACACCACCGCCTATGACAGGCGCGACGAAGAAAGTCGGGCGCAGTCGGAGGAGGGAGCGTCGCCTTTTGATATATAAGATAAGACGGAGGATTTTTGCCTCGCCGAAAGGCGGGGCATTTTTTTTACCCTGCCATGTTTATACTCCGCTTTTGCGTCAATACTTTCCCTGTGAAAATAAAGCTGATACTCGGAATAATATTGCTCACCCTGTCCTTGGCGCTCATATGTACGCCCACCTTCTTTCTGCCGGAAGAGGATATAGCCGAACTATATCTCTGTGCCGGCGGCGAGGGGGAGGACATGGGAGCTTTTTGCATTCTCCAAGCGGGCGAAGCAGAAATTCAACATTACGTCAGGGACAAAAACTTTTTGGGTATGAGATGGAACTTGAAGGGCAATACTTACACCGCGACAGAACTGGCGCAGCGCCTTTTGGCGACCTATATACGCCGCTCGGATGTGGACGGAAGGGAGTGCGTATACGCCTATTCTCCCCTCATGGGCAGGGCGGTGGAGATAGACGGACAAAAGGTTAATGTGCAGATAGTGCAAGGCGAAAACTGTCTGATAGCGGGCACACCGCTTATCATGGGCAGCTATTAAATATTCGGAGGTATGACAATGAAAAGGAAAAAGGCAAACGGAGAGGGCGGCGTTCCCTCCGAAGGCGGAAAGCAGGGACGCGCGGCAAGCGTGGCAATGTTCTTCCGCAAGAACATCTATATCATTCTCATGATATTGTGCATTCTCGCCATAGCGGCGATGATAACGGTGGCGGCGGTGCTGGGATCTCAGCCCGAAGATATGCCCGATACTCCCACCATGCAGACGCCCGACGACGATGAGGACGAGGACGCCGTCACAACTCCCGATGACGACGAACAGCCCGTGATAAATCCCGATGACGACGAGGAACCGGTATGGACGTTTGCGCCCTGTCTGCCCGCAACCGACGCGACCGTGATCAAGGAATATTCGGATACGGAGCTGGTATTCAGTGCGACGGAAAACAAGTGGAAGACGCATTTGGGTACCGACTTTGCCGCGGCGGCGGGTACGGACGTGGTGGCGGTGTTCGACGGTGAAGTCACCGCGGTGAGCAGCGATTCCTACTATGGCGGCGTGGTGGAGATAACTCACGGCAACGGCTATGTGACCACCTGCAAACTGTTGGGCGATGTGTGCGTGGCGGTAGGCGATGAGGTGAGCGCGGGCGATAAGATAGGCGTAGTGAGCAGCGACTTCTACTTTGAATGTGCAGACGCGCCCCATGTGCACATGGAACTTGCCGTAAACGGGGCGGGGGAGGACATAACCACCTACCTCAAAGAAGGCGATAAATAAAAAAAACAAGCAAAATAAAAACAATTAAGATGATCCGCGCATATTTTTTGTATGCGCGTAATACATATTTTATACTTGCACTTTAAGGATTCTTGTGTTATACTGTAATCGAAAAATTGCAGGCAGGTATGGAAAAATGACGAAAATCTTCCGCAGACTATGTGTAACGTTCACCGGATTGGCGCTTATCGCCGCGGCGGCGTTTTTTCTTTTCCCGGGCACGGCTTTCGCACAGACGGAGCAGAGCGTGCTGGATAAGGTTGCCACAAACAATCTAACGCAGTTTATGGGCCAAGGCTATCCGCTTTGGCTCGCCATAGCGGCGTTGGTGCTCATGGGCGGCGCGGTAGTCGCGCTGATTGCATTCATCATCGCGCGTATGGCGCCCACCAAATCCGAGTATGACTACAAGTCGGAGAGATTGAAGTCGGCAGAAGAGAGCGAAAGAGAGAAAAAGGAAGAAAGTAAGGCGGAAGTGGTGGCAAGCATCCCCGCATTTATCCAAAAGCAGGAAGAAAAGGTCCCTGAGGAAGAAGTTCCCGAGCAGGTGCCCGTGGACGATGTCACCGTGGAGGAGATAGCCCCCGTGGAGGATATAAGTCCCGTGGAGGAAGAGCCGTCGCTGCCCTTTGTTACGCCCGTTGTGACTGTGAGGGAAAAGGCTTCGGAAGAGGAATTTCCCGTAGAGGACGTGACGCCTACGCCCGAACCCGTTGCCAAGGAGATCGTACCCGCAGAAGAAGCTGCGCTCGTAGAAGAGGCTGCGCCGGTGGAAGAGGTCTTGCCGGTTGAAGAGGTTGCACCAATAGAAGAGGCCGCGCCGGTGGAAGAGGTCTTGCCGGTTGAAGAGGTTGTGCCTGCGGAAGTGACCGCACCCGTGGAAGAAGCCGCGCCGGTTGAAGAGGTTGCCCCCGTGGAAGAGGTTGCACCCGTGGAAGAAGCTGCACCCGTGGAAGAGGCTGCACCCGTGGAAGAGATTGCACCCGTGGAAGAAGCCGTGCCGACGGAAAAGCCCGACTATAAGGATGAAACCGCCGCGACGTTGGCTGCCGCCGTACTGCCGGCACATACGCATACGGGAGAATTTTACAGCGCACTGGAAGAGAATAAGAAATACGATAGGTCGTTTAAGGCGAAACTCATACAGGCTGCGGACGTGGTGAAGGAGCGTTACGGAGCCGTATACAATATGCTCATGGCGTACAAGGGCGTAAAGAGCAGATTCAGCTGGGATTGCGAAACGTTCAAGGCGGGAGGCAGAGTGGTGGCAAAGATAACCATCATCGGCAAGACGCCCGTGCTGTTTTTGGCGCTCGATCCTGCGGAATACGAGCAGACCAAGTACCGCGTGGAGGATGCGTCCAAGTACTCCAAGTATGCCGCCACGCCGTCGCGCTTCAAGATAAACGGGGAGCGCAAGGTGGGATATGCCCGCGACCTCATCGAAAAGACCATGAGCGACTTTACTTTTGTGGGAGAGAGCAGTGAGTTGCCCGTCATCGAGTATCAAGAGGACGAGGCGCTGCTGGAAGAGGGACTTATAAAGAGAATATAGCTTCCGTGCGCCTGCGGCAATGCCGTAAGAGGTACAAAGGAGAGATAAGGAGAAATTTATGAGTGCCAAAGCCAAAAAGGTTACGGTCCTGCTTGTTGCCGTAATCGCCATCGCAGCCCTGGGATTGGGCGCGTGGGGAGTTTCCATGTATTTTTTACCCTTCGGTCACGACAGCGCGCAGGGGTACACCATTTCCTTTAACAGCAATACCGTTTTAATGCGTTCAGACGCCGTCACCGCGCCTGCGTCCGGCTATGTGCGCCGCGACTTCTCCGCCAAAGTGTTGGACGGCGAGGGTTACGAGGTGGAGGATGCGGACATATCCTATTCCATTTCCAAGCAGGTGGAGGGGGTGGAACTTTCCGAGGACGGGATGCTCAGCGTGTACTCCGCGCTGCAAAAGGGCGCGACTTTTGACGTGAGCGCGTCCTATATAACTCCGGCGGGAGAGGAGATAAGCGTGAGTAAAAAAACGAGCGTGAAAAAGGACGATAAGCTCAAAGACGTACCGCGCAATCCGCGGGAAAAGGAGGGTTGGGAGCTGTATTTTGAGGACGACTTCCAAAGTTTCGACGCCTCCTCGTGGTCGCCATACTATTTGAGAAACTGGGTGGACGAGGACGCGCGCACTCGCTGCGACTATCGTTTTGACGTGAACGGAGAGGACACGTCCCTGGTCATATCCTCCCCCTACGGCAGGCGCAGTTGGAGCAGTCAGAATTCGGGGGTTGTCGTGAGCGGCATAAGTTCGTACGAGCACAACTATCTGCACAAATTCGGGCTTTTGGGCGAGGGCGCGGTGTTCAACAAGGATGTGGGCGTATTCGACGGTATGGCTACGAAATACGGCTATTTCGAGCTTAGGATGCGTATGCCCGACACGCGCGACGGTTCTCACTTTGCCTGGTGGATGATAGGCGTGCAGGACGATATGAACGACTCCGCCATCATGGACGGGGAGAGCGTGCCCATGAGCGGACATTACAGCAATCAGACGGGGGAGATAGACATAATAGAAAATACCCTCTCTTCCCTCGACGGAATGAAGGCTTGGCGCCCCGTAATCCACCCCAACGGGACCACCGACTACGAATACCATTGGGTAGACGAGGCGACAATTCCCGGCAATCCCATGCTGGAATATCATATATACGGCTTCGAGTGGGATAAAGAGGGAGTGAAATTCTATGTGGATAACAAGCTGGTTTCCTCTTCCGACAGGTCGCCGTCTTACCGCATGATGACCTTTCTCACCCTCTACGCCACAGGCGGTCTGGGCGAAGACAGAGGGATATATCCCAAGGAGGCGTTTATAGACTATATCCGCGTGTATAAGCGGACGGATACGGCGGATAAACCTATGTCCGTGCAGTTGGATATGACCACGGTGCCCGATTGCGTATATGTGCCCCGAGAGGGGAGCAATCAGGTGCGGCTCAACGCCTATGTCTTGGACGGCATGGACAGGCGCACGGGCACGGACGTCAAGTGGCGTCTTTCCGAAACTATAGACGGCTTTGCTCCCGCCACCTCGCCCGCATACGAAAAAGCGGGAGTGAGCATAAGCGAGGAGGGAGTGCTCATCGTCACCGATCGGGCGTGGGAGGGGAATAAGGACGTCTTTGTCACCGCATATTACGACGACGAGGTAAAACAGACCTATCACATAAAACTCTCGCGCGATACGGTGCGCGACGACAGACTGATGTTCGAAGGGCGGGGCGCGGACGTATCAGAAGAATATCTCGGCAGCGGCTATCGCGCGGTGTACATCCTGAAAAAGGGAGAAAGTCTGCAATTAAAGGCGCGCCTATATGACCAATATCTGAACGTGCGCGATGTGGCGCCGCAGTATTTTTTATCGCAAGATCTCACGGGAATCGAGGGCGAATATGACGGGGTGAGTTTGAGCGGCGGAATGCTTCATCTTTCCGAAACTTCCTCCCTGCGGACGGGAGATATAATAACGGTTACGGCAAAGGCGGGCAGTAAGCAGGCGGCGGCATTTATAAAAGTGAAATAATTTATTGCAAAAATAAATTATGTGTGCTATGATATAGGAGTATTGGAAGACTAGGGTGACGCGCGTTAAGTACCGTCGGACGGAGGAGTGCCGGCGGGCGAAGAGCGACAGCTTGCGGTGCGCCATCCGCTCCCGCTTTGAATATACCGATACAGTTTATTTTCGGCGAGCTTCCAAAACAGGCTCGCCTTATTTTGCGGGCAATAAATATAAGGAGGCGCCGTTTTTATGGCTTGGTCCTATTCCCGTGCCGTGGAGTATGCGGAGGGGAAAGCAGTTTCACTGCCCGGTTTGCAGCGTATAAACGCGCTTATGAGCGCGCTGGGCAATCCGCAGGAGAGGTATCTGCGGGTGCACGTCGCGGGTACCAACGGCAAGGGGTCGGTTTCGGCATATATCGCCGCCATTCTCTCTTGCGCGGGTTATAAGACGGGCAGATTTTCCTCGCCCGCGGTTGAGGATCGCAGGGAGTGTATCTCGGTGGACGGGGAATTTATCTCTCCCGAAGAATACGCCTATTGCATGGAGCGTACGGCTATGGCAGCCGGGGAAGACAGACCCACCTCATTCGAAGCGGAAACGGCGGCGGCGCTTTTGTACTTTGCCTATAAGGGCTGCCGCGTGGCGGTATTGGAAGCGGGGATGGGCGGCAGTGAGGACGCCACGAACGTGAGCGGAGCAAAACAGGCGGTGGCGTTGACTTCTATAGCGCTGGACCATATGCAATTTTTGGGAGATACCCTCGAAAAGATAACGCTGTCCAAGGTGGGCATTGCGGACAAAAACTGTAAGTGCTATTCTTCCATACAGCGGGAAGAGTGTGCCGCCGTAATAAAAAAATATTGCAAAGAAAGGGGGCTGGAATGTACCTTTGTCCCCCCTTTCAAAAGCGCGGGATATAGTAAAGGGCGGCAACTTGCGGAGTATAACGGTACCCGCCTTTCGCTCATGCCCGGTATAAGTCAGCTCGCCGACGCAGCCCTGGCGGCGGCGGTGTGCAACGGGCTGAGGCAGGAGGGTTTTTTCATACCCGAAAGCGCGATAATAAACGGCGTAAAGAGCGTGGCACTCCCGGGACGTCAGGAAATCATAGACGGCAAATTGATGCTGGACGGGGCGCACAATCCAGCCGCCGCGCGCGAGCTGGACGCAAGTTTGCAGGCGAATTTCCCCGGGGTCAAAAAGGTGGCGCTTATGGGAATATTTGCGGACAAGGACAGCGACGGAGTGCTGGAAGCCACCTTGCCGCACATGGCGGAAGCGTTCACTTTCGACTGGGACAACAAACGCGCTTTAAGCGGTAAAATCTTGGAGCAGGGGGCGAAAAAATACTGTAAAACCACATATATTCCGAACGTGGAAGAGGCACTGAAAGCCGCACTGAAATCCGCAGACGGAGGTATGGTGGTGGCGTACGGTTCTTTTTCCCATCTCAGTTTGATAAGGCGGGCATACGGGAGGATAAAGGAGAGATATGGATTCCAAAAAGATTGAACAAGCGGTAAAGCTCATGCTTGAAGCTATGGGCGAGGATGCTGAGAGAGAGGGCTTGAAGGATACTCCCTCCAGAGTGGCGCGCGCCTTTGAAGAGGTGTTTGCCGGATATGCGGACGATGAAAAAAAACACCTTTCCGTCACCTTTGAAGGGGGATCGGGAGGGCTTGTTCTGGAAAAGGACATCCCGGTATATTCCGTATGCGAGCATCATATGCTCCCATTCTTCGGCAGGGCTCATGTGGCGTATATCCCCGGGGGCAGGGTTGCGGGACTTAGTAAGATAGCCCGCACCGTGGAGGTGTTCGCGCGCAGACTGCAACTGCAAGAGAGGCTGACAGAGCAGGTGGCTAGGGCGCTTTGGGAAAACCTCTCTCCGCAGGGAGTTATGGTGGTTATAGAGGCAGAACACACCTGCATGACCATGCGCGGCATAAAAAAGACGGGCAGCAAGACGATTACTTGCAGCAAGCTGGGAGCGTTCGAAAAGGACGCCGCCCTATGCGGTCGGATTATGGAGATGATAGGCAATGAGCATATATCTTCCTTCTCTTCGCATTGATAAAATACGCACGAGCGAGCAGTTCGTCGCCGCCCTTTCCCTCATAGAAGAGTTGGAAGCGGAGCGCATATTCTGCCGCCATGACATGGCGCACTTTTTGGACGTGGCGCGTATCATGACTCTCCTTCGCGTGGAATACAAACTCTTCCTGCCCGCCGACGAGATATACGCAGCCGCGCTTCTCCACGACTTGGGCAGGAGTAAGGGCGGAGAAGGTCATGCCGCGGCAAGCGTAGTCATAGCCGAGCAGGTGCTTCCCCAATGCGGCTTCTCGCCGGCGGAGATAAGGCGGATATGCTCGGCTATCGCAGCGCACGGCGATAAGGGGGAAAAGGAGGCTTTTGCCAAACGCCTCCCCGACAAAAAAGCTGAGATGATATACGCGTCTTTGGGAATAGAGGATATGTTCGAGCAAGAAGAGAGCGTATTGGGCAGGCTGCTCATAGCCGCGGACAAGCTGTCTAGGCGTTGCTATGAGTGCGCCGCGAGCAAGGAGTGCCGCTGGAAGGTAAAAAACGAGGTGATACTCATATGATAATAGGCGGCAAAAACTTTGACACGGAAAACAGGACATACGTCATGGGTATTCTCAACGTCACGCCCGATTCTTTCTC
This sequence comes from uncultured Clostridia bacterium, assembly GCA_944383935.1. Classification (GTDB taxonomy): domain Bacteria; phylum Bacillota; class Clostridia; order Christensenellales; family UBA3700; genus Alloclostridium. The sequence goes on along the minus strand of CALWRK010000013.1, from coordinate 3,641 downwards.
CGACGGAGGCAGGTGGTGCCTGCCCGAGGCGGCGTTGGAACACGCGCGCGAACTCGTTAGGGAGGGAGCGGACATAATAGACGTGGGAGGGGAATCCACCCGTCCCGGAGCGTCCTATGTGGAAGAGGAAGAGGAGATAAGACGAATCCTCCCCGTGATAAAGGCGATAAAGAGGGAATTGGACATCCCCGTGTCCGTGGACACATACAAGGCGCATACGGCAATGGCGGCGATAGAAGCCGGCGCGGACATGATAAACGACGTTTGGGGATTCAAAAAGGACGCGGATATGGCACGCGTCGCCGCAGATACGGGCGCTGCGTGCTGCCTTATGCACAACAGGGAGAGTGCAGAGTACTCTTCCTTCCTCTCCGACGTCAGGCAAGAGTTGTGCGAAAGCGTGGATATCGCTCTTAGGGCGGGTGTTAATGCGGATAAAATAGTCCTAGACCCCGGTATCGGCTTTGCCAAATCGCAGCGCCAAAATCTACTGGTGCTAGACAGATTGGAAGAACTTTTCTGCGGTTATCCCATGCTTGTGGGTGCGTCCGGAAAATCACTGATAGGATACGCGCTCAACCTGCCGGTGGATAAGAGGGAAGAAGCGTCCGTGGCGGCGGCGGTTATAGCCGCATACAAGGGCGCGGCATTTGTCAGGGTGCACAACGTCAGGGCGCACCGTCGCGCCGTAGATATGGCGCGCGCCGTGGCTTACGGCGACAAATACGACGTTTGAGGAGGATGGTATGAAAGGAAAGATATGCGTTACCGGCATAAAAGCGGAAGCGCGCCACGGAGTATATGACTTCGAAGCGGAAACGCCGCACCCCTTCATAGCGGATATAGTCTTGTACAGGGAAGATATGCCCTCTGACGATCAACTCTCCTCCACTGTGGACTACGAAAAGGCGGTAAATATCGCCTATCGCGTACTCACGGAAGAGAGGGTGAATTTGATAGAAACGCTGGCATATAGGGCGGCTTTTGAACTTGCGTCGACCTTCGGCTGTGACGCGGACGTGATAGTGCATAAGCCCGAAGCGCCTTTGAGCAGAAGTGTTTTTGACGTATCCGTCACCGCTTGCGCCAAATACAAGAAAGTCTGTCTGTCGCTCGGTTCCAATATGGGCGAGAGGGCGAAGTATCTGGACGATGCCGTGCAATATATAAAACAAGCCGCCGGGAACAAGGACGTGAGAGTATCCTCATATATGAAGTCCGCCCCCTATGGAGGCGTGGCAGACGGGGAGTTTTTGAACGCCTGTCTTATCATGCACACCTTGAAAAGTCCGCGCGAATTGCTTTCGCTGTGCGCAGAAGCGGAGAAGAGAGCGGGCAGGGTGAGAAAAGAGCGTTGGGGAAACAGAACGCTGGATATAGACATCATATTTTACGGCGACGAGATAATAGATGAAGCGGATCTCACGGTGCCGCATATAGATATGTGCAACCGCGAGTTCGTGCTGGCTCCGCTGTGCGAGATAGCCCCCGGATTTGTGCATCCCGTATACGGAAAGACGGCAAAACAGCTGTTGGAAGAGCTGAGGGGGAGAAGAGAATGAATACCGTGATATGTATGTCGCCACGCCGCGGCAGCTGCGAACGTCTTACGCGCCTCATCCACTCGCGCGCCGGGTTTGACCCCGTCTTTTTGCGCGAGATGACCTTTTCCGCCTGTGACGGCTGCGGCGCTTGCGACCATACGGGAGTATGCCGCCATGAGGACGAGGCGAAACGGCTTTGGGAGAGGATACGCGGGGGAGGTAAGACGGTATTTGTAACTCCGCTGTATTTTTGCAACTTTCCGTCGCAGGCAAAGGCTTTTATAGACAGGGCGCAGGCGTATTGGCAGCGCAGGGAAAAGTGCCCCTCCCGTTTTTACCTGATAGCCGTCGGCGGGCGGGGAGAAGAGAACAATTTTGCGTCCGCCTACCTTACTTTCCGCGCGGTCTGCCTCACTGCCGGAGCGGAGGAAGCGGGCAGCCTCTATCTTCCCGAAGTGGAAACAAAGGAGGATATCTCCCGCGAATACGAGGAGAAAGTTTTGAAATTTATCGAATAAATCCATATTAAATTTGCCATAGAGTGTGTAAAATAATCTCCGCTTGTAAAAATACCCCCTTGTTTTAGAGGGGATTTTATTATATAATATAGTTGCCCGGGCGTTGAGCTGCGGGAGAGGAGATTGTTATGAGAGATTTTACCTTTTACGCCCCCACACGCATTCTGTTCGGCAGGGGGAAGATAGCCGAACTTCCCGTACATATATCCAAATGCGCAAATAAGATATTGCTGGCATACGGCGGAGGTTCCGTAAAGCGCACGGGAGTTTACGACACTCTGGCGGCGCTTTTGGAAAATGCGGGCATAGAGTGGGTGGAACTTTCCGGCATTCAGCCCAATCCCAAGATAGATTCCGTAAGGGAGGGCGTGGAGCTGTGCAAAAAGCACGATCTCAAAGCCGTACTCGCGCTGGGAGGCGGTTCTGTGATAGATTGCTGCAAGGCGATAGCCGCCGGAGTATATCACAAGGGCGACCTTTGGGATATGGTGGATAAAAACGCCATAAAGCGCGCCCTGCCCGTATTCACCGTACTCACCATGGCAGCCACCGGCAGCGAGATGAACGGAAATGCGGTGATCTCAAATATGGAAATAAACGAGAAAAAGGCGATCAAGAGCGAACTGTTGAAGCCTGTTGCCTCCGTTCTTGATCCCACTTATACATTCACAGTTCCCCGTTTCCAGACGGCGGCGGGAGTTGCGGACATAATGAGTCATATTTTGGAATGCTATTTCTCCACCGTGCACTGCGCGGCGGTGCAGGACGGCATCTCGGAAGCGCTTTTGAAGGTGTGCATAGAATACGGCAAAGCCGCCGTGGTCACTCCCACCGACTACACCGCACGCGCAAACCTGATGTGGGCTTCATCCCTTGCCATAAACGGCTTGACAAGTTGCGGTACGGGCAATGCGTGGAGCTGTCACGCCATAGAACATCAGCTCAGCGCCTATTACGACATAACCCACGGCGCGGGACTTGCGGTGGTCACTCCCGCATGGTTCGACCATATCCTGTCTAAAAACACGCTGGATAAGTTCGTATCTTACGGCAAAAACGTCTGGGGAATAAAGGGGAATCATCCCTTTGCCATCGCAAAAGAAGCCATAGCCAAAACGCGCGAGTTTTTCGCCTCTTTGGGACTTCCCGAAACCCTCCGCGGTCTGGGTATACACAGTAGCGAATATTTCCACGACATGGCGCAAAAGGCGGTAAAGGACGACCTTGCAAACGCCTATGTCCCGCTTACGGAAGAGGATGTGGTGGCGATATATTCGGCGTGCCTTTAAGCGAAAAATGAAAATGTCATAGTTTGAAATCTTCTAGTTTTTGGTTCATTTTCATTTTTTGCTTTGTGCCGTATCAATGCGGGAGGCAAACGACTGATAGCGGCACAGTTGCGCGGTTTCAAACATTACTTAGCCGCAACTAAGAACGCCTCTGCAAAGGGGAAAGTTTGAAACAAAAACAAGCTATCTGCAAGGGGCTTTGACCGCGGGGTCCCCCCGCACCCTTTCCGTCCCATCGCTCCACTTTGTTCCGCTTGGGCGCGGCGCAGTCGCCTCTCTCAAGGTGCGCT
>CALWRK010000012.1 GCA_944383935.1 uncultured Clostridia bacterium | reverse complement strand
GAAGGACGACGCGCATACCCTGTGGTATGTGCTAGGAGTTATCGTGCAAAAGCGGGCGGAAAGATGCCGCTATCAGTGTTTGCCTCCCGCGTTGATACGGCACAAAGTAAAAAATAAAAGGGTACCGACGGCTCAAAACCGCGATACCCTCTTCCCTTTTATTTTTCACTTAACTAATAAACACGCGTCCCCGAAAGAAAAAAACCGATAGCGCAGAGAAACGGCTTCGTTATATAATCTTAAAGTGTTTTCTCTGCCTATAAATGCGGAAACAAGCATGATGAGGGTGGATTTGGGCAGGTGAAAATTTGTTATAAGCGCGTCTACGCATTTGAAAGTGTAGCCGGGGTAGATGAATATCTCCGTATTGCCCGAACACGCGGAAAGTGTGCCGTCGGGCGCGGCGGCGCTTTCCAGGGTGCGCACGGAGGTGGTACCCACGCACACTACTCTGCCGCCCGATTTGCGTGCGTTATTGATCATCTCTGCACTTTGAGCGGAGATTTCGTAATATTCGCTGTGCATCTTGTGCGCGAGCGCGTCCTCTTCCTTTACCGGACGGAAGGTGCCCAGCCCCACATGAAGGAGGACGGGAGCCACCTTAACGCCCATATCTTTTACCTTTTGCAGCAATTCCGGAGTGAAGTGCAGCCCTGCCGTGGGCGCGGCGGCAGATCCGTCTATATGCGCGTATACGGTGTTATATCTGCTTCTGTCTTGCAGTTTTTCCTTGATATACGGCGGCAGAGGCATATTTCCCACCTCGTCCAGCACCTGTTCGAACACTCCGACGCAATGAAACTCCAGCACTCTCACGCCCTCGTCTTTCACGGCGATAACGGTTGCGGAAAGTTTGGGAGAAAAATATATCTCCGCACCCGGGCGCAGTTTCTTGCCGGGACGAACGATACACTCCCATCGGGTGAGCGAAAGGCGCTTTAACAGCAATACTTCGCAATTTTTCTCATGCTCTTTCGCCTTTTCAAGGGGTACGGAAGAGGTTATCCTCACTCCCATAAGGCGGGCGGGAATCACGCGCGTATCGTTTATCACCAATACGTCCCCCGCTTGCAGATATTCCGTGATGTCGTAAAAATGCCTATGCTCTATCTCTCCCGTATCCCGATGAAATACGGCAAGGCGTGAAGAATCGCGCCGCTCCAAAGGACGCTGCGCGATGAGTTCTTCGGGTAAAAAATAATCGAAATCGGACGTCTTCAACTCTCTTCTCCGGGCACATCGAACATACTCATTTGACCGCCGCCGCCCGAATATTTCCTGCCGACGTGTTTGTATGCGTCGGGTAGACATATCCTGCCGCGCGGAGTGCGGGCGATAAAGGTTATCTGCATGAGGTAGGGTTCGTATACGTCTTCTATCGTGCCGGCGTCCTCCCCCACCGCAGCGGCGAGAGTGTCCAGTCCCACGGGACCGCCGCCGAATTTATCTATCATGGTGGTTAGAATGAGCCTGTCGATATTGTCCAGCCCCATCTTGTCTATCTCCATGCCGCGCAGCGCTTCGTCCGCCGCCCTTTCATCCACCACGCCGTTGCCGCGCACCTGCGCCCAATCGCGCACTCGCTTCAAAATACGGTTGGCTATTCTGGGAGTGCCGCGCGAACGGGAAGCTATCTCATGCGCGCCGCCGTCGGTGATCTCCACGCCCAAAATGCCCGCCGAACGTCTGACTATCACCGCCAACTCTTCGGGAGTGTACAGTTCCAGGCGGCAGTTTACGCCGAATCTGTCCCTGAGCGGCGAAGTGAGCATACCCGCCTTTGTGGTGGCGCCTATAAGCGTGAAGTGGTTGAGAGGTAGGCGTATACTCTTGGCGGAAGGTCCCTTCCCCACCATAAAGTCGAGCGCGAAATCCTCCATTGCGGGATATAATATCTCCTCCACCGCCCTGTTCAAACGGTGAATTTCATCTATAAAGAGTACGTCGCCCTGCTCCAAGTTGGTGAGTATCGCAGCCAAATCCGCAGCCTTTTCTATAGCGGGACCGGAGGTTATGCGTATTTGCGAATTCATCTCCGCGGCGATGATGTGCGCGAGTGTGGTCTTGCCCAATCCGGGGGGTCCGTAAAGCAACACATGGTCGAGCGCTTCCCCACGCGCCTTGGCTGCCTGGATATATACTTCGAGATTGCTCTTTATCTTCTCCTGACCCACATAGTCCGCCATGGTCTTGGGGCGCAGAGAAAGGTCGTTATCGCCCTCCCGCTCTATATTGTAAGAGGATAAAAACCTCTCTTCTTCGTCTTCGGGTAAAAAATCCATTATTTATCCACGCTCCTCAGTGCCAAAGTGATGACCTCTTCCAGCTTTGTCGCCTTGCCGCTTGCAAGCACCTTATTTACGGCTGCCGCCGCATCCGTGCGCGAAAGTCCAAGCGACGCAAGCACAGCAGCCGCCTCCTGACCGATAGGTCCGGATACGTTTATTCCCGCTATGTCGCCGCTCTCCTCCGCGTCCGCTTCCACGCGTTCTTTTAACTCCACGATGACGCGCTCCGCCGTCTTTTTACCTATACCCTTTATGCGGGCAAGGGATTTGGAGTCGGAGTTGACTATCGCAAGCGCCAAAGTGCGCACGTCCATGCCCGAGAGAATTTGCAGCGCCACCTTGGGACCTATTCCGCTGACGGAGATGAGCTTCAAAAACATTACCTTTTCCTCTTCGCTCCAAAAGCCGTACAGGCGCATCGCGTCGTCCGTCACCCCGAGATGAGTGAAAAGTTTTACCTGCCTGCCCGCCTGCCCCACTTTGGACAGCGTGTAGGAGGATACGTTCAACTCGTACCCTATTCCGTGGTTGTCTATGACCACCTTTCCCTCTTCCATGTCCGCAAGCGTGCCGGTAATATAAGAATACATAGTTATACTATAATACAAAAGGGGGAGAATGTCAAATGAATAATTTTTTAAGTCGCAATAGAATTATTGCGAGCGTTAGCGCCTTGAATAAATCATAAAAAGAGGTGCAGCGTCACGCGCTCATGAAAAAATCACACCCTAAACATTCCCGCCAATCTGCCCGTCTGCGCTCGGGTGAGGGCGACGGCGAGGGCGTCGGCGGCGTCGTCGGGTTTGGGGACGGAGCTTAGTCCCAGAAGGCGGGTGACCATGAACTGCATCTGCGTTTTCGTGGCTTTTCCGTAGCCGGTGAGCGCCTCTTTTATCTGATTTGGGGTGTATTCGAAGATGTTGCCCAACTTATGCGTGGCGCATAGAAGAATGACTCCCCTGGCTTCTGCCACCGTTATGCCCGTGGTGACGTTCTTGGTGAAGAACAGCTCTTCTATCGCCATGCAGTCGGGATTGTGCTTATCTATAAGCGCGGAGAGGCTGTCGTATATCATATGCAGCCTCGCGGGCAGTTTTTCCTCCTTGGGAGTGGTTATTACGCCGTAATCCACCACGGTGGATTTGCCCTTTTCACTGTCTATCACTCCGTAGCCCACTATGGCAAGCCCGGGGTCTATTCCCAAAATCCTCATCACTTCCTGCTCAAATAATCGCCGCAAGCGATGTATTTTTCGCTGGTGAGCTGCTGTAAGCCGAGAGGTCCGCGAGCGTGGAGTTTTTGAGTGGATATGCCTATCTCCGCTCCGAAGCCGAACTGGAATCCGTCCGTAAAGCGGGTGGACGCATTGACGTATACGCACGCAGCGTCCACGCCCTTTTCAAAGCGGGCTATCTCCGCCTTGTCTTCGGAGAATATCCCGTCGGAATGGGCGGTGTTGTTGGCGTTGATTATATCTATCGCCTCCTTGGTATCCGTAACCACGCGTACGGTGAGCTCGTAGTCGCCGTGCTCTTTCTTGAAGTCCTCTTCCGTGGCTTGCGCGCAGGGAATCCCCGCCCTGTCCAAGATGGCCTTGCTCTCCTTGCAAGCGGTAATACGACAGCCCTTGTCCGTGAGATTTTTAATGGCGGCGGGCAAAAATTTTTCCGCTATGTCGCGCTGGACGAGCAGCTGTTCGAGGGAATTGCAGGTGGACGGACGTTGCATTTTCGCGTTCTCTATCACCGGTATGCACCTTTCCAAATCGGCAGACTTTTCCACGAACAGGTGACACACGCCGCCCGCGCTGGCTATTACGGGCATTACCGCATTATCCAGCACAAAGTGCTTTAATCCGTCGCCGCCGCGGGGAATAACCACGTCCACATACTCCCCCTGTTTGAGCAAAGCATAGCTGCCCTCACGCGAAGTATCGTCTATAAATCCGACGCAGTCGGGGCTGAATCCGCTGTCTTTGAGCGCAGAAACGATGATATTATATATGGCGCGGTTGGAATTTATCGCCTCCTTGCCGCCGCGCAGCACCACGCAGTTGCCCGCTTTGAGGCAAAGCGCCGCCACGTCCGCGGTCACGTTGGGACGGGATTCGTAGATAACCCCGATGACGCCCAGCGGGACGCGCACCTTTTTGATATGCAGTCCGGAAGGGACCGTCCATTCGCTCGTTATCTCGCCCACCGGATCGGGCAGATCCGCCACCTGAGCCACGCCCTCTGCTATGCCTTCAATGCGTTCGGCAGTCAAAGTGAGCCTGTCTATCATGGCAAAAGTCATGCCGGAAGCCTTTGCCTCCTCCACGTCCTTTTTGTTCATTTGAATGAGCTGACCGCTCCCTTCTCTTATCGCCTTGGCAATGGCGCGCAGCATGGCGTTTTTACTCGCGCTGTCCGCTCCCGCCAGGGCGTATTGGGCGTCGTGAGCCGCCTTACAGATTCTTTCCACATTTTCCGTAACGCTCATATTCCACCTCTTTTTATGTGTTATATGTATTTCTATTCCTCGTCGTCCTCTTCCGTGAGTTCGGCGTTGTGATATACGTTTTGTACGTCGTCGTTGTCTTCCAGCATATCCAAAAGCCTCTTTATCTTGCCCTCCGCTTCCGGGGATGGCTTTATGGTGTTAGAAGGTATCATCTGTACGCCCGCGTCCAAAATGACGTAGTCCTTGTTCGCCTCTATCGCTTCGCGCACTGCGGAAAAGTCCGCGGGAGCGGTGTATATCTCGAAATATCCGTCCTGAGCCACCACGTCGTTCGCGCCCGCTTCAAGCGCCTCCATCATGAGGGAGTCCTCGTCCACGCCGCTTGAATCCACGACGATAAGCCCCTTCTTTTCAAACATATAGGAAACGCAGCCGCTGGTGCCCAGAGAGCCGCCGCATTTGCTGAATATGTGGCGGATGTCCGCGGAGGTGCGGTTGGTGTTATCCGTAAGCGTTTCCACGATGACCGCCACGCCCTCCTGTGCATAGCCTTCGTAGACGTTCTCCTCGTAGTTGACGGCGGTGAGTTCGCCGCTGGCTTTCTTTATGCTGCGTTCAATGTTGTCGCCGGGCATATTCGCCGCCTTAGCCTTGGCTATGGCGTCGCGCAGCTTGGAGTTGGACGCGGGATCCGCTCCTCCCGCCTTGACCGCGACGGCTATCTCCCTGCCTATCTTGGTGAATACCGCGCCGCGCTTGGCGTCCGCCGCGCCCTTTTTATTCTTGATGTTCGCCCATTTGCTGTGTCCGGACATATTATCTTCTCCTCCGATTTTTATTTTAAGGCGTACTTTACGGTGTACAGCACTATGGAAAGGCTGATTGCCGCATTCAACGACTCCATCTCCCCGGACATGGGAAGGGAAACCGTCTTATATGCCGCCGCCCTGAGCTTGGGCGAAAGCCCGAACGCTTCGCTGCCCACGGCTATGGCATAACGCCCCGTAAACTCCTTCTTTTCTATATTATACACGTTTTCCCCCTGCATATCAAGTGCGAATATCTTATATTCGCGCAGATATTTCTCCGCCTCTTCCCGCGCCGCCTCGACTATGTTCACGCGGAAGATCCCGCCCATACTCGCCCTGATGACCTTGGGGGAAAAGGGATCGCAGCAGTCCAAGCAAAGTATATCCCTTACTCCGCACGCGCACGCCGTCCTGATTATCGTGCCCATATTCCCCGGATCGGTTATCCCGTCCAACACGATCAGTTCCTCTCCCGTCTTGACCGAAACGGGCTTATCCGCCACGGCGACTATGCCCGCGGGGGTGGAGGTGGAGGATATGGCGCGCATTACGTTATCCGTGCAATATATCACCTCTTCCGCCGCGGCGGCGTATTTGGCGAACTTCTCCGCCTTGTCTTCAAGCACATACAGGGTGCGAATGTGCACGGAGGGAGGGAGGTCGGCTATTATCCGCTCCCCTTCCGCCGCCAAGAGGGACTGCTCCCGCCTGAACGATTTGTCCGATATGAGCTTTTTTACGAATTGTACGCCCGCGCCGCGGACGGAGGTGATGTGCTGCATACTCGATAATAAAAAAGGGGGCTGACTTAAATAGGCAGCCCCCGAACGCTTCTTGCGTTAAGCCAGCTTGGCTTTTGCCTGCTCGCAGAGTGCGCTGAACGCCTGTGCGTCGTTCACCGCCATATCCGCCAAAACCTTGCGGTTGAGGGTGATACCCGCTTCTTTGAGCCCGAACATGAACTTGCTGTAAGAAAGTCCGTTCATTCTGGCTGCCGCGTTTATACGGGCAATCCACAATTTGCGGAAATCGCGCTTCTTCAACTTGCGGCCTACGAAAGCGTAGTTACCCGACTTCATGACCGCCTGGCGGGCTATCCTATACAGCTTGGACTTTGCGCCGCGGTATCCCTTGGCTTGCTTTAATATCTTCCTGCGCTTCTTTACTGCGTTTACGCCTCTTTTGATTCTCATTTCCGTCTGCCTCCTATCCTATCATCGTCTTGATGGTCTTTTCCTGCGTTACGGAAACGTACGCAGTCTTGCGCAAGCTGCGCTTTCTCTTGGACGCCTTCTTGGTAAGAATATGACGCCTGTTCATCTTTGCTCTCTTCAATTTGCCGCCGCCGGTGAGCGTAAAACGCTTTTTGGCGCCGCTATGCGATTTCTGTTTGGGCATAATTTTATACTCCTTTGCAGTTATTTTTTATTTGCTACGGGAAGCAGCAGCATGGTTACGTTTCTGCCCTCCGTTACGGGCGCTTTGTCCATCTGCGCCACTTCCTTTACCAGCTCGAAAAAGTCCGTCATGACCTTTACCGCCATCTCCGGGCGCGCCATCTGCCTGCCTTTGAGGCGAATGGACACCTTTACCTTGTTTCCGCTCTCCAAGAACTTGCACGCCTGCTTCGCCTTCGTGTTGAGGTCGCCCACGTCTATGGTGGCGGAGAGCCACACTTCCTTGATTTCCACTACCTTTTGGTTGCGCTTGTTCTCCTTTTCCTTCTTCATGGTTTCGTACTTGTACTTTCCGTAATCCATGATTTTGCATACGGGCGGATTTGCCACCGGCGAGATGAGTACCAAGTCCAAATCATACTCTTCCGCCCTTGCCAGCGCATCACGACACGACATGATGCCCAGCTGATTTCCGTCCTTATCCAGAACTCTCACTTCACGCGCACGGATCTGTCCGTTAATTGCAAGCTCTTTAATAGGTAGTCCCTCCCTGAATAAAATTAGCGGCGAAAGCAAGAAAAGCCCTTCGCCGCACTCATGCGATTTTTATTGACCTGACCTGCTTATTCGCGGTAGGTGAGAAAGGAATTTCTGCTTTGCTGAAACAATTATATAGGACTTGGAACCCTTTGTCAAGGAAATTTAATGAAAATTCGTAATTTTCGCCGTCAATCCGCCTCAGGGCCGCCGCGCCTTATCTGTATCCCGTACTTTTCGGCGAGCGCTTCTATCTCAGGCATATCCTTTTCCGACATACCCGTTATATTGCAAAAGTCCTCCACGTCGGGGTTGAGAGCGAGGACTATCGCCCGATACAGCTTTTTCACGGAGGAAGTGCCGGGGGTGTGGCGAAATTTGTCGTTCACCTTCTTTGCCGCCATATACATCTCCCCTTCCTCGTAGTTATTGTAAAAGCAGCACTCCGCCACCGCCTTACTTGCAGCCATTCTCACTTTCTCGTTCCAGCTGTCGAACTCCTCGTCGAAGATGACGTCGTTACGATAGGCGTAGCCGTACTCTTCCGTGGTTATAAACCTGTCCACGCTGGTCAAAAATATGTGCTTTTTCACCTCGAACACTTCGTTCATATACAAAAATCTGTACAGTATTTCCCTCTTTATCTTCCCCGAAACGGTGTGGTTGTACAACATTTTCAGCGCCGCCTGGGGATGCATATCCGCAAACAGATCTGCCGCCTGCAAGACCTTACTCTCATCCAGGCGCACTCCGTTCGCTGACACATAATAGGCTATCGCCTCGAACATATATTTTCCGAAACGGGTGTTCATAATCGAACTCATCTGCGACTGCTGCATCCCCGCGAACATACGCGCCACGTCCTCGGGCACGGCGGTGTATATGTTGCCCCCCAATTTGAGGGTGTAGTCCCTGCCCGTGAAGTTATAGTACTCCCATACCAGCCTGTCTTGAACCTCTTCCAAGAGCAGGTTTTCCTCCATCATCGCCTCCGCTTCCTTGCACTTCTCTTCATCGTGCACGATGGCGGCTATATATATTCTGCGCGCGAACATATCCGAAAAGGAGATATCCGCCCCTTTGAGCAGTTCCAGCGCGCGTGAGAAATGCCTGCGCTCCACCAGCGCATACGCCGCTATCCTGCGCGTGCGTTCGTCCAAATCCGACCTTTCCGAAAGCTTTATCAGCCTTTCTTCATACTCTTTCTTCAAAGTAGCGCTCGACGTGACCGCCGGGGAGATACAGCCCGCACATATAACGGAGGGTATGTCCGCCGCGCGCACGAGCAAATACCGGTACACTTCCCTTGCCTCCTTAGGCTTTAAGAAGTCGGCGCACTGCACCAGCACTTCGCATACCTGGCTGTTTAGCTCGGGATCGCTCGTCTGAATAGCCATAAGCCGCTTTATGTGCTCAGACGACTTGCCCTGCGACAAAAATGCCTGCGCTACCGCCTGTTCTATCTCGCCGTGGACGTACTCCTCCTCTGCGTTCACGAACCTTATCTTGCCTCTGCCCATTATGTCCCTTTCGGTGCCCACGACCAGCCTTTCCACCTCCTCGCGGGAAGAGGCGTTCTCTTGCGGTCTGTCGGTGGAGGTTATACGGGGAATACTCTCCCCTGAGGGATTGAAGAGGTCGAAATAATACGCCGCCTGTTCCGCGTCCTTGTGCACCACGGCGTTATTGAACAGCGCCACATACATCTCGTCCCCCTCCGCCTGCTTGGCAATGGCTTCGAAACACACCGCTATAACGTCCGCCTGCACCGCGTCGAAGATGTTCAACTTTTCCGCCAAACACTCGTACTCATCGTCTGAATTATCCGCATAGGTCTGCGCCAAATAAAGCATACGCAGGGCGCCGACGTAGTCTTTTCCGAACGCCTTCTCCCTGCACCTTTGCAGATAATATTGACAATTACGCGGTATGGATATCATCTCACTCCTCATTAAACAGTTTATCTATATCTTGCGCATTAAATGAATAATTTTTTCCGCAAAACTCGCAATGCACGTCTATCTCCCCGTTTTCGGCAAGAATAGACAGCGCCTCTTTTTTTCCTATCGCCCTTATCATACCCGCGCTGCGCGCCCTGGAACAGGTGCAGCGATACTCGGGCGTGACATCGGGCAGATATGCGGGGGAAAAGTGCCCGAAGTGCTCTTGGATAAGCTGTTCGGGACCGCCGCCTGCCAAAGCCGCGCCCATATCGGTGAAGTTGCGCATGATGTCTTCCAACACGACAAGATACTCCTCCTTACAGCCGGGAAGCGCCGTGGCGGCGGCTCCGCCGCACACCTTGCATACGCCGTTTTCAAAAGTACACGCCAGCGCAAGCGCAGTGGGCGCCTGCTCGGAAAGCATGAAATAGCCGGCAAAATCGCCCGCCACGTCCCCTTTTACTATCTTGCCGTAGCCGCGGTAGGGCTGTTCCAGCCCCAAATCCTTTATTACGCTTATAACGCCCTCTCCAAGCATGGCGGCTTGCGTCTGCCCGGGGCTCAGCCTCTCTTTCGGGTTGGACACATATCCGCGCACGCGCGCGCCGCACTCTCCGCAGGTGACCACCCTGCCCAGCTTGCCGTCCCCTTCCACTATCACGGTGAGTTTGTCGCGGGTATCCTTCATGCCCGCCGCCATATAGGCGGTTACCGACAGCACCTTGCCGAATACCTCCGCCGCGTCGTCGGACATACCGTGCAGGCGCGCGCCCTCTTGCGCCGCCTTAGGCATATTCCATACGCTTATCATCGCGCTGCCGTCGAACAGCAGCGCCCTCTTCATTACGTCTTTCATATCATACCTTCTCGCAAATAAACATCCACCTCTTGGAACGGGGATGTACCTTGCCGTATTTTTCTCCGTCTGCAACGCGAACGACAAAGCCTTTGAGCAGAGAGAGCAAAAACTTGCGCTCGTGCACATAGAGGCGATGAAATTCCTCACTCTTTTCATATCCGTCCCCTTTGGGAGTGAAAAGGGTGAGATATACGTCGCATTTTCCCCCTCCGCCGTAGTTGTTCCAACCCAGATATATTCCGCCCTCTTCATAGAAGAAGTCCTTGCCCGCCATGAGCGTGTTCAGCTTATACGGAGTGCTTACGTCGAAGATAAGGACGCCTCCGCGTTCAAGACAACCGTATATATGGTTTATAGTACGCGCAAGCGCGCGCGGAGAAAGATAGTTGAATCCGTCGCATACGCAGGTGACGAATCCGTAAGCGTTATCGGGGAATTTTATCTTGGAAATGTCCCCCTGAACCCAGGTGGCTTCACAGCGCTCCGCCGCCAAAGATAACATGGCGGAGCTTATATCCGCACCCGTCATCTTGTGCCCTTCCTGCGTCAAAAGACGGGTCATATTGCCGCTGCCGCACGCGAGATCCAAGCCGTCGCCATGCAGCAGAGGGGAGATATACCGCATATACCCGCCGTAATCAAAACCTATCAGCTTGTCGTATACGGCGGCAAGACTGTCGTACATCAATGCCTTTTCTTGCCCTTGTTGTAAGGACCGCCCTTGTATACCGGCTTACTATCCTGCTTTTGTTTCGCCTTTATTGCCTCAGCTTCTTCGGGAGTTATGAAAGTGGGCGCCGCCTGTTCCTTTTCCTCCGGCTGAGCTTTGGGAGAGTTCTTTGCCTTGCGACTCTTCTTGTACGACGCCACGGCATTGCCCTTTTGCGCCTTGGGCTGCTTTGCCTGCTGCTTGATGGCAGCCTTGCGCTCCTGCTCCGCTTTCTTCGCCTCCAACTCCTCCTTTACGTCCAGCTGAGCTTCGATAAGACTTTCGCACGCGTACTGTCCGTATGCGGAGATTATGAGCAGATACAGCGAAAAGCCGAAAAGTAGGAAGAAACCGTAGATGAGATACATCACTATGTCGTTGGCTATGGCTATGAGCGGTATGCCGCCCAACAGTATTACCAAAAGCGCCGTGGTTATGAACACAATAAGTCCTATCGCCATGCAGTTTTTAAGCAGCGCGCCCGCCTTGAACTTATACGCCACGCACATGGGCATATAGATGAATAGGAACATGGCAAAGAAGAAGCAGAAGATGAAGGAAAATACCGTCCAAACATAATATCCCGCCCCCGCAGAACCGTAGAGAGCGTTGCGTTTGAGCACTTCTATGAGCGAATATCCCGCCGACGTAGCCAGCAGTCCGCCCACGGTGAATACGGGCAGAAACTTGTACCAGTGCTTGGCTATGCCCCTGCCGAAATGGCGCAGCAGTTTCACGTCCACGCCCCACATATAGTTGCGGATGACGTGCATGGCGCCCGATATGCCTATGGACATTATCATGAATCCGGGAGTGAGCGTACACAGTATGAAGAGCTGGCGCAAGTCGTATATCGCCCTTATGCCCTCCAACGTCTGGTCCACCGCGCCGTAACCTATCCCCAGGTTGGCGGAGAAGTTGAGCGCTGCCACCGCATTCGACTCCTCTATGGGCAGCCAGATGATGAGCACGCAGATCATTGGCAGCGCAAACAGCACCGTGAGAATGTTCAGAGTGAACATCTTGGCGGTGTTTCCGCTTAAAACTTCGCGCATACGCGCCGAACGCGCGCCGTGAGCATTCTCCGACTTGGGTGCCAGGTCGCGCGCGAGCACGATTTTGGATGCTAAGTATTGCGTTATCTTGGACATATTCAAACTCCGTTTCTTTTGCCGATACCGCATTCGCGTACAGCTATTTGATATTATATATTACTTTGAAAGAAAAATCAAACAAATGAGGCGTGAAAAAGCCGGCGCGCCTCTTAATTTATGCTTTTGAACTAGTTTACGCACTTTTTTATTCAAATCGCTTTACAACGGCAAAAATTTATGGTACTATCGAAGTACTTATAGAGGCGCGGCAAAGATAAGTACGCGGATTCAGGGTCGGGACCCTCCGCCGAAAGGCAATGCCGCCGAAGTGTGCTCTTCTCCCCGAGGACGAGTATGCTGGGCGCAAGGTGAAGAACTTTGCGACTGTCATCTGAGGATGGAGCACTATAAGCGGAAAGATGTGAAAATGTTTACCGTTCGCTCCATACAAAGATGTGTGGAGCGTTTTTTGTTTATGCCCTGCAAGGAGCGTTGCGGAAACGCGCTCGGCGTGACCTTTCCGCCCTGCCGTTGTTGCGAAGCTTGATAATACGGCAAGTATTACCTTCGCTCCGCGCCTAGGCAGAACGAAAATCTCACTGCCGAGCGCGCTTCCGCACCACTCCTTGCCGGGCAGATGGGGTGAGTAAATGATAAGGCGTGACCTTTCCGCCCTGCCGCCTCTGCGAAGCTTGATAATACGGCAAGTATTACCTTCGCTCCGCGCCTAGGCAGAACGAAAATCTCACTGCCGAGCGCGCTTCCGCACCACTCCTTGCCGGGCAGATGGGGTGAGTAAATGATAAGGCGTGACCTTTCCGCCCTGCCGCCTCTGCGAAGCTTGATAATACGACAGGGTTTCTTAGGCGCAAGCACAAATGAAAAACGCCCGAAAAACTCAAAAATGCAATATTAGGGCGGCTACCGCCCGAAAAACAGGAAAATAAACCTTTTAGGAGACATATTATGAAAAAGTACAACGTAGCCGTAGTAGGCGCAACCGGCATGGTGGGATCCAAATTCCTCGAAGTGCTCACCGAAAAAAATCTCCCCGTGGAGAATTACTATCTGTTCGCTTCTTCCAAGAGTGCGGGCAAGGAGATAGATTTCATGGGCAAAAAGCACGTTGTGATAGAGCTGACCGAAGATAACGTGAAAAAGCAGCCCATAGACATCGCCCTCTTCTCCGCAGGCGGCGGCACGAGCGCGAAATTCGCCCCCGTATTTGCCGCTCACGGCGCGGTAGTAATAGATAATTCTTCGCAGTGGCGTATGGATAAAAACGTACCCCTGATAGTTCCGGAAGTGAATCCCCAAGACATAGCTTGGCACAACGGAATTATCGCCAACCCCAACTGCTCCACCATTCAAGCCATGGTGGCGTTGAAGCCGCTTTACGACAAGTACGGCATAAAAAGGATAGTCTATTCCACCTATCAGGCGGTTTCGGGCGCGGGCGTTGCCGGCTATAACGATTTGCTCGAAGGTTTGAAGGCTTTTGTGGCGGGAAAAGAGTACAAAACCCAGAAATTCCCCTATCAAATCGCCAATAACTGCCTGCCTCACATAGACGTGTTTGCAGACGGCGGATACACCAAAGAAGAGATAAAGATGATGAACGAAACCAAGAAGATCTTGGGCGACGACTCCATCAAAGTGACCGCCACCACAGTGCGCGTACCCGTGCTGAACAGCCACAGCGAATCTATAAACGTGGAGTTCCTCTCCCCCTGCACCTTGGAGGGGATCATGGACGCATTCAAGGGTCAGAAAGGTCTTGTGGTTATGGACGATGTGGCACACAACGTCTATCCCATGCCCATTTTAGCCACCGGTCACGACGAGGTGTATGTGGGCAGAATCAGGCTGGACGACACCGTGGAGAGCGGCTGCAATATCTGGTGCGTGGCGGACAATATCCGCAAAGGCGCCGCCAGCAACGCGGTGCAGATAGCCGAATATATGATAAACAACGCGCCTGAACTTATCCACGGCGCAAAGTAAGAGAGTAAGGAGAATATTATGCTGTTTCAAGGGCTTGCAACCGCTTTGATAACCCCCTTTACCAAGGACGGGTGCGTAGATTATACCGCCTATGAGCGCCTTCTGGAATATCAGCTGGAAGGCGGCGTGGACGCGCTGCTGGTGCTGGGAACTACGGGCGAACCCCCTACCCTGACCGATAGCGAAAAGGAAGAGATAATCAAATTCGCCGTAAAGGTGATCGACGGTCGCGTTCCCGTAATCGTGGGCGCGGGAAGTAATTCCACGGCTTCCATGGTGGAAGCGTGCAAACGCGGCGCAAAATACGGCGCCGACGCTCTGCTGGTGGTCACCCCCTACTACAATAAGTGCACACAGGACGGGCTTATAGAACACTACCGCGCGGCGTGCGAAGCCACCGACCTGCCCGTCATAGCCTACAATGTCCCCGGACGCACGGGTGTGAATATCAAGTCGGAAACGGCGGCAAGATTGGCGGAAGAACTGCCCAAACTGGTGGGTTTGAAGGAAGCGTGCGGCAACATGACGCAGATCTTGGAAACGGCGCGCCTCATAGAAGGTTCCAACCTCACCTTGTATTCGGGCGATGACGGACTTTGTATGCCCATCATGGCGGCGGGCGGCAAAGGACTTATCTCCGTGGCGTCCAATCCCGCTCCCCGTCTTACAGGAGAGTTGGTGCGCGCCTGCCTGCGCGGCGATTTCGCGACGGGAAGAAAGCTGCAATTCAAGTTGCAGCCCTTCTTTGACGCGCTGTTTTGCGAAGTCAATCCCATCCCCGCCAAAAAAGCGTGCGCACTCTTGGGCATTTGCGAGGACGAGGTGCGCCTGCCCCTCACACGCATGACGGAAGGTAACGCGCATAAGCTGGCAGCGATAATGAAAGATTTGCAACTGATTTGAGGTGAAAATATGATAAACGTACTTATATACGGCATAGGCGGCAAGATGGGCGCAAATGTGCTCGCGGCGCTCGCCGATCAAGAGGGCATTCAAGCGGTTTGCGGCGTGGACAAATATGTTCCCGATACGGTGAAAGTCCCCGTCTATTCCTCCGCCGCCGACGTGAAGGAAAAGGTGGACGTGGTGATAGACTTCTCCCGCGCGGAAACGATAGACGACATCCTCGCTTTTGCGAAAAAAACGCGCTGCGCGCTCGTCCTCGCCACCACCGGCTACTCTTCTGATCAGCAAGCCAAAATAGACGAGATGTCCAAGCTCGTGCCCGTATTCCAGGCGAGCAACTTCTCTTTGGGTATAAATCTCCTGATAGACCTTGCCAAGAAAGCGGCGGACGTGCTCGGGCTCGCCTATGACGTGGAGATAGTGGAGGCGCACCACAACATGAAGGTGGACGCCCCCTCCGGCACCGCCATGACCATCGCCAAAGAAATTGCCGGCGAATACGAGGGCGGCAAGGAGTTCGTCTACGGCAGACACGAAACCAACAAACGCCGCAGCGTGAACGAGATGGGTATCCACGCCATCCGCGGCGGCACGATAGTGGGCAAGCACGACGTCATGTTCATCGGCAAGGACGAGGTGATCACCATCGCCCACGAAGCGCAAAGCCGCATGGTCTTTGCCGTCGGCGCCGTGCGCGCCGCCAAGTTCGTCGCGGGCAAAACCCCCGGTAAATACACCATGAGCATGATGCTCGCTCAATAATTCATTAAAGCAACTCATCAAATACCGCGCCTGTGAAAGCAGGCGCATTTTTTTGCCCTGCCGAGTGTGTCGGGCGCTTTCTTACGTTTTGCATAAACGGGGAGTTTTAAGGGTTGAATTGGGTTGAGTTTGGTGGTAGAATGTATTTGAAGAAAGGTTTTTCGCACATGACAAAGAAGAAAATTTGCATTGCTATGGCGGGCGTCGTTGCGGTTTTGGCGGCGGCGCTGTGCGCGTGCACCATTGTGCCGGCAAACGGCGAATACGACATAACTCAGGGCGTGACGGGCAGCCGCGGCGAGCTTACCTTTACTTTGGCGAGCTATAACGTGCACGGCGGCGGCAGACGCGATAGTAAGTTACGTCAAAGCCCGCCTTGCTAACGAAACCGGCAACCAAATAATATAATCCGCCGGCGAAAAAAAATAAGCGGCGCAAGCGCGCCGCTTTTTGTTTGCTTTGTTCTGCCCTGCTTACTCCACCTTGGGAAGGGAGTCAAAGCCGCGTTTCAAATCTGCGTCGGTGGGGATATAGTCGGTCATGGCACCGTCGTTATACGCTTTATAAGCCGCCATATCGAAGTAGCCGGTGCCGGTGAGACCGAAGAGGATGTCCTTGCTCTCCCCGCTCTCCTTGCATTTGAGCGCTTCGTCGATCGCCGCCGCTATTGCGTGCGAGGATTCGGGCGCGGGGAAGGTGCCTTCTGTGCGTGCAAACAGCTCTGCTGCCTTGAACACGTCCGTCTGGGTCACGCTGCGGGCGGTGATGTAGCCGTCGTGATAGAGTTTGGACACGATGGGGGACATACCGTGATAGCGCAAGCCGCCGGCATGATTGGGCGAAGGAATGAAGTCGCTGCCCAAAGTATACATCTTGGCAAGAGGGGTCATTCTGCCCGTATCGCAGAAATCATACGCATACTTGCCGCGGGTGAGCGAGGGGCAGGAAGCGGGTTCCACGCCCACGAAAGTGATATCGTTCTTGCCTTCCAGCCTATCCGCCATAAAGGGCGCGATAAGTCCGCCAAAGTTGGAGCCGCCGCCGCAGCAGCCGATGACTATATCGGGCGTAACGCCGTACATATCCAGACCTATCTTGCTCTCCAAGCCGATAACGGATTGATGCAAAAGCACATGGTCAAGCACGCTTCCAAGCACATAGCGGCAATTTTTTGTCTTGACAGCCGTTTCCACCGCCTCAGAGATGGCGCAGCCGAGCGAGCCGCCCGTGCCGGGATGTTCCGCCAATATCTTCCTGCCCACTTCTGTGGTATCGGAGGGGGAAGCGATGACCTGTGCGCCGTAAGTGCGCATGACTTCGCGTCGATAGGGCTTTTGTTCGGCAGACACCTTTACCATATAAACTTTGAGGTCCACGCCGTAGAACGCGCACGCCATGGAGAGTGCGGTGCCCCACTGTCCCGCGCCCGTTTCGGTGGTGAGAGAGGTTATGCCCTGCTCCTTGGCGTAGTACACCTGCGCGATGGCGGAGTTGAGCTTATGCGAGCCGGAGGTATTGTTACCTTCGAACTTGTAGTATATGTGGGCGGGAGTGTCCAGCGCCCTTTCCAGGAAGTAGGCACGGCACAGGGGTGAGGGACGATACATATGATAGAATTCGCGAATACCTTCGGGAATTTCGATGTATTTATCCGTAGTGTTTAACTCCTGGTCGATAACCGCGTCACAAAATACCGGACGAAGATCGTCTTTTGTGCACGGTTTGAGTGTGGCGGGGTTGAGGAAAGGTTCGTGTTGTTCTTTCATAAACGCTTTCACGTTCAGCCACGCTTTGGGCATATCCTTTTCTTGAATGTAGATCTTGTAGGGTATTTTGCTCATGGTTTGCTGCCTCCTTTTATTTATTTTTTCATATATGATATAACCGCGCGCTATTTAATGTCAAGTATTTTTAACTTTTTTATCGCAATTTTTTTTTGAGAAAATATCTTGACAGGAGCGCGGCGCAGGGGTATAATATATTCACTGAATATGTTCGTGCGGCTAAATGCCGCAAATCGGAGGACACGTCTTTAAGTATTCGGGCAGACAGAGAACTTTTCCTCAGGCTGAAAGAAGAGTTGCCCCGCCCTTAAAGGTACCACCGCCGATAGAACCGCGGCGCGGCGCAGGCGCAGAAGAAGGCGGAGCGATCCGTAAAATAAGGTGGAACCACGGCAAAAGTCGTCCTTATACGAGGGCGACTTTTTTATATTGAACATATGGGAGGCAAAATAATGAAACTTACATTGAAAGACGGCTCTGTTTTGGAGCTTGATTCGCCCCTTACGGTGAAAGAAGCGGCTGCAAAGATATCCGAAGGACTGGCGCGCGCCGCGTTGGGAGCCAAGGTGGACGGTGAAGTTAAGGAGCTGAATTACCTTTTGGACGGCGACCATGAGCTGGAGATCCTCACCTTTAAGGACGACGACGGCAGGAGGATATATCGCCACACCTGCGCGCACATTTTGGCTCAGGCGGTGAAAAGCATCTTCCCGACCTGCAAATTGGCGATAGGTCCCGCGATAGAAAACGGTTTTTATTATGACATAGACTTCACCACGCCCATAACCATGGACGATCTGCCTCGTATAGAAGCGGAGATGAAGAACATAATCAAGGCAAATTACAAGCTGGAACGCTTTACTCTTCCCCGCGCGCAGGCGCTTAAACTCATGCGCGGCTACAAGGAGGACTACAAGGTGCAGCTGATCAACGACCTGCCCGAGGACGCGGAGATCTCCTTCTATCGCCAGGGCGACTTCACCGACCTGTGCGCCGGACCTCACCTGCCCTCCACGGGCATGATAAAGGCGTTTAAGCTGACCTCGCTCACGGGCGCGTACTGGCGCGGCAACGAGAAGAACAAGATGCTCTCCCGCATATACGGCACCTGTTTTGAGAAGAAATCCGACCTCAACGAGTACTTACAGGCGCTGGAAGAGGCGAAAAAGCGCGACCACAACAAGTTGGGCAGAGAGTTGGGCATATTCATGACGGACGATAACATAGGTCAAGGACTGCCGCTGCTCATGCCCAAGGGCGCGAAGATATTCCAAATTATGACACGTTTTGTGGAGGATGAGGAGGAAAAGCGCGGCTATCTGCTCACGAAAACGCCCTATATGGCGAAATCCAACCTCTATAAGATCTCCGGGCACTGGGACCACTACAAGGAGGGAATGTTCATCATAGGCGACGAGAGCAAGGACGAAGAGGTGTATGCCCTCCGTCCCATGACCTGCCCTTTCCAATACACGATATACAATAACGGCTTGAAGTCTTACCGCGACTTGCCTTTGAGATACGGCGAAACCTCCACCCTCTTCCGCAACGAAGCCAGCGGCGAGATGCACGGACTTATTCGCATACGCCAATTTACGCTGAGCGAAGGTCACCTCATCGTAACTCCCGCGCAGCTGGAAGAGGAATTCAGGGGCGTAGTGGCTTTGGAGAGATATATGCTCAAATGCTTTGGTCTGGATAAGGACGTGACCTATCGTTTCTCCCGCTGGGATCCCAAGGACACCAAGAAATATATCAACGAGCCGGAGCTGTGGGAAAAGGCGGAGGACACGATGCGCCGTATGCTCGACCATTTGGGCATAAATTATGTGGAAGCCATAGGCGAAGCGGCGTTCTACGGCCCCAAGCTGGACATTCAGATAAAGAACGTGCATGGCAAGGAAGATACGCTGATCACCGTGCAAGTGGATATGTTCTTGGCGGAGAACTTCGACATGAACTACATCGACGAAAACGGCGAAAAGAAGCGCCCCTACATCATTCACCGCTCCTCTATCGGCTGCTACGAGCGCACATTGGCACTGCTGATAGAGAAGTTTGCGGGCGCCTTCCCCGTATGGCTTTCCCCCACCCAAGTGCGCGTGGCAAGCCTGACCGACCGCAACAGCGAAAAGGCTCGCGAGATAACCGCCAGGCTGAAAGAGGCGGGAATCAGAGCGGAAGAGGATACGCGAAACGAAACTTTGGGATATAAGATTCGCAGCTGGCAGATGGAGAAGATCCCCTATATGCTGATAATCGGCGATAAGGAAGCGGAAGAAAACGTGGTATCCGTGCGCC
>CALWRK010000011.1 GCA_944383935.1 uncultured Clostridia bacterium | reverse complement strand
AGGCAACCAATAACCAAATTCAGGAGTTTGCTTACGGCGGCTCTGCGGTGGATTTGACTTCCGATTCTACCAGCTATGCATTCACTCAAGGCATTATGCTCGGCAAGTGGGAAAGAGTCGGCCTCGGTGTAGGTCTGGGTGCAGCGGTGCTTATCGTGCTTATCGTCACCTTGGTGGTGCTTGCCAAGAAAGGCGTTATAGGCAAGAAAAAGAAGAATAAGAAGGCTGCCGAAGGTCCCGCGGAGGAAGTTGTGGAAGACAACGGCACCGACAGCACTGAAAACACGGAAAATAAAGAATAAAAAGCATAGGAAGGGAGAGATCCCTTCCGAAAAAGGAAACAGATGAATTTGTATGACATTGCAGGGCAATTCTCCGTTATGGGGAATTGCCTTGAAGTGAAACCGTTCGGTAACGGTCACATTAACGACACATACGCCGTCACTTGCGCAAGCGAGGACGGCGTACGCAGGTATATTTTGCAAATGTTGAATTCCCGCGTATTTCCCCATCCCACCGCGCTGATGAACAATTTTGCGGCGGTCACGGGCTATTTGCGCCCCGTAATTAAGGCGGAGGGAGGTAATCCTGACAGGGAGTGTCTGCATTTAATTCCCACGTTGGACGGCGCGGTGTATTATGTGGATAAACGGGGCGAGGTGTGGCGCATGACTCAGCTTATAGAGAACACCGACGCCTATTTGATTGCGGAAAGTTCCGCTATGTTCGAGGACGCGGGCAGAGCGTTCGGTTTATTTATAAAGAGGCTGCAAGGGTTTGACGCGGCATCTTTGATAGAAGTTATTCCCGATTTTCACAATACGGTAAAGAGGTATCAAAACCTGGAAAAAGCCATTGCCGAGGACAAGATGGGCAGGGCTGCGGGCGTGAAAGATATGATAGATTTTGCGCGCGCGCGTAAAGGTATCACGGGGATAATCGTAGACGCGCTCGATAAGGGAGAGATCCCCCTCAGGGTTACGCATAACGATACCAAATTGAACAATGTGCTCATCGACAACGCCACGAAAAAGGCAATATGCGTCATAGACTTGGATACGGTCATGCCGGGGAGTCTTCTGTATGACTTCGGAGACGCGATAAGAGTGGGATGTTCCACGGCGGCAGAGGATGAAAAAGATTTGAGCAAAGTTCACTTTTCACAGGAAAACTTCCTCGCATTCACGCGCGGATTTATGCGCGGACTGGGAGATAGTATAACTCAAAAAGAGCGCGAGCTCTTGCCCATGGGGGCGATACTCATGACGTTTGAATGCGGTATGCGCTTCCTCACCGATTATTTGGAGGGGGACGTATATTTCAAAACGGCATATCCCGAGCACAACTTGGTGAGGTGCCGTACGCAGTTTAAGCTGGTGGAGGAGTTGGAGGCAAACCTCACCTTTATGAAAGATACGGTGGAAAGGGTGTACTCCGACCTGAAAAAGGGTCTATAATATAGTAAAGTATAAAGAAGGAGGCGGCAAAATGAGCGTTTTGGTTACGGGCGGCGCCGGGTATATCGGCAGCCATACGGTAATAGACTTGGTGGAGAACGGATATGATCCCGTCATCGCCGATAATCTTTGCAACAGCAAATTCGAGGCGGTAAAGCGCGTGCGCAAGCTGTGCGGCAAGGATGTGAAATTTTACGAATACGACCTGTGCGACATAGACAAGGTGCGCGACATCTTCAAGAAAGAGAAGATAGACTGCGTAATACATTTTGCCGGTCTGAAAGCGGTGGGCGAATCTTGCGCAAAGCCGCTGGAATACTACATCAACAATTTGACAAACACCCTCAACATTCTCAAAGTGATGAGGGAATTCGGCTGCAAGAACTTCGTGTTCTCCTCTTCCGCCACCGTGTACGGCCAGCCCAAGAGTGTGCCGATCAAGGAGGATTTCCCTCTGTCGGTGACCAATCCTTACGGGCATACCAAGCTGATGATAGAGGATATGCTGCGCTATATTTTCAAGGCGGATTCGAGTCTAAACATCGCACTGCTGCGCTATTTTAACCCTATCGGCGCGCACAAAAGCGGCATGATAGGCGAAGACCCGCACGGCATTCCCAACAATCTGATGCCTTACATCACGCAGGTTGCGATAGGAAAATTAAAGCAGCTGAACGTGTTCGGCAACGACTATCCCACGCACGACGGCACGGGCGTGAGGGACTATATCCATGTGCTCGACTTGGCGCACGCGCACTCCCTTGCGGTGAAGAAGTTGGAAGAAAAGCCGGGACTTGTAACTTACAATTTGGGTACCGGTCACGGATACAGCGTGCTGGATATAGTAAAGGCGTTTGAAAAGGCGAGCGGGAAGAAGATCCCCTATGTGATAGCTCCCCGCAGACCGGGAGATATAGCAGAATGTTACGCAGACCCTTCTCTTGCGGAAAAGGAGATGGGCTTCAAGTGCAAGTACGACCTCGAAGATATGTGCGAGGACAGCTGGCGTTGGCAGAGCCAAAATCCCGACGGTTACGGAGAGTGACATGACTTTTGCCCGAGCGGCGCGGAGGGCAAGGGAGACGTTTGACGACTTTGTCCACTCCAAACTTTATATCGCCTTAATAGCGGCGGTGGCATTTGTGTTATGGAAGGGAGAGAATTTGCTCGCTGCCATAGCTGTGCTGGGCGTTATAGGCGGGTTGGTGCTGGCGCTGGTGCGCGACATGGTGCCCATGGTGCCGTTTGTGGCGATGGCGCCGTGTGTGGTGCACGTTGACGAGATGCCGGCGCAACTGTGGCAATATGCCTTGGCATTGCTGCCCGCGGTGGCGGGGCTTATAATACACCTCGCCTGTTACAGGCGCAATAAGATAGACAGGGGTATGACCAACTTGCTGCCCATGGCGTTGCTCCTTTTGGCGATGATCGCGGGCGGGTTGTTCTCCCCGGCTGTTAAGGACGCAAAGACGGCGGTTGTGAGCATCCTGTATTCGGGAGTGGCTCCTTTCGGGGTATATCTGTTCGTGAGGCTGTACGGAGAGAGCAAGTGCAGGCTGAACGACTATGCCGCGTCCACGATGGTGGGTTGGGGCATACTCATGGCGGCGCAGGCGATGTCCGTGATATTGCAGGCAAAGGCGGCGGGCGTGGATATAGCTTCCAACAGCTATGCCGCGCATCTGGGTTGGGCAAACAGCAACGTATATCCCACCGCGCTCATGGTTTGCATGGCTTTCAACTTTTACTTTATGTGCAAATCGTGGAAGTTTTTGGTGCCGTACGGACTGCTCACTTGCCTTCAATTCGCGTGCATCTTGTATGCACACTCGCGCGGCGCGCTGATATTCACCGTTTTAGTGCTTATAGCTGGCGTGATAGCGGTTACAATATATAACAGGAAAAACGCTTTGTTTTGGGCGGTGATGATCACCGCAGCGGTAGTGCTGCTTCTGCTGCTCACCTTTTACTGGGAGAAGCTGACGCTCATAGCGAGCAACACTTTTTCCGACAAGTTGCAGGCTTCGGGCAGGGACTACCTGTACTTGGAGGCGATGGACAGCTTTTTGGAAAATCCCGTGTTCGGAGCGGGCTTCGGATATGTGGGATATGTGACGGGACTGCACACGGAGATAGGTTTTTATCAGCTGCACTCCACCGTATTCCAAACGCTGGGCAGCATGGGACTTGTGGGCGCGGCGGCGATGGTATATTTGTATATAGCGCGCTATTATACCGTGTTTAGGCATATCACGCGGTGGAAGATATTCTTCTTCGTAGCCATGATAGGCTTTGAAGGTTATTCGCTTATAGACACCGGCACGTTCGCGGGACTTCCGTGCATGACGGTGATATATATGTTTCTGGCGATGTTCGAGCTGGAATATGTGTACGGAAGCGGGGAAATACCCGCAGGCAGAACGCTTAAAGAGCTGCTTGCGCAAAGGAGAGAGGTTTGGAAGAGGAAAAAAGCGTAAGGTATGACGCCAAAAAACTGGTCTCGGAAGTGTTCAGGAAATGGCAGGCGCTCATCGTTATAACTTTGGTAGTGGCGGTGATTTTCTGCGTTATCGCCATAACCGGCTCGTCTAAGGCGCAGTATGAGGCAAAGGAAGGTTTTACCATAACTTATCCCGAAATAGATATCCCCGAGGGCGTCAATGCGGATATGGCGGCGCTGTATATGTCCGCGCAACTTACAAAACAGCAAAATGCGGTTACGCGTGCGGTGGACACACTCGCAAACCGCGCGTATATCGAACTGTATAACGCGCTTATGGGGACTTTGGCGGACGGAGAATATACCATGGACGTGCTTAAAGAGGGCATCTCCATCACTCTGAGTAACAGTAACACCACGATAACGGTGAGCGTTACGGCGTCGAGCGCGAAAGACGCGGTGTTTATGCTGGACAACCTAAAAACGCAGGTGGAGGCCGCGATAGGCAGCGGAGAAACGGCGGGTTTCAAGGCGGAGATGACCTATCAATACAACCTAGACGAATTGGAGGAGATGTACTCGCACACGGAAGGCGGAGCGGGCGAAATCATCCTCATCGTAATAGAGGGTATAGTCATAGGCTTTGTCGCGGCGGTGGTGATACTGCTTATTTGGAGCGCGGTATTTATGCGCGTGACGTATGCCGAGGACATCACAATGCAGACGGATTATGCAGTACTCTCCACCGTGTATGAGGGAGAAAACAGCGCGGGAGAGGCGTTTATAAAGAGTGCCATCGTAAGAAAGAAGGGCGACAAAGTGACCTATGTGCTGGGCGTGAGCCGCGGTGCGGGAGAAGTGGCGTCCGCATGGGCGGCGAGGGAGAAGCTCTCTTGCAACGCCTTATATGTGGATTTCGACAGAGAAGGAGAGGGCGGTTTGGCGTCTGTGTCGGACGGTGCGGACATTAAAAGCGCGATAAGCGAGGGGACCTTGACTGCGGGTAGCGGTTTGGATCTCTACGGGAAGAGGGAGCAAGTGTCGGAAATAATTGCGGCGCTTGCGGAGAAATACGACAGGATAATAATCAGCGGATATACGGCGGCAGACGCGCGCAGCGAGTTGGTAGGGGCTCTTGCCGATGATACGGTTCTCGTGGTAGACGAGGGCTTTGCCGTCAAAAAACTTATCCGTCTGGAAGAAAAATACAAAGCCGAGGGACGGAGCGTAGAGGGCGTTATCTTGCGCAAGAAGAACTCCCGCCGCCAAGGCAGATAGAAGAAGGGGAGCAATGAGCAAAAAGAAGAAAGTAGACTTAAAGTCCTTTTCCATGCGTACGCTGCGCGAGTGGGTGCTCGCGGCAGCGGATATGTTTATGATAGCGGCGGTATTCTTTGCCACCGCCATACTTACGCAGTCGTATGTCGTGGATAAGCACGGCAGCGAATATGTGGTATCCGTACTTGTAAGCACGCCGATAGTGGTGGTATGCTTCTTCCTCTTTTTCGTGCTCTTCAAAGTGTTCAAGGTGGTGTGGCGTTTTGCGCGCGTAAAGGAGTATCTGCGCATAGTTGCGGCGAGCATATGCGGCACTCTCTTATTTGTGGGGGTGGACCAATTTGCCCACTTTATCTCTTCGCAGGAATTTGCCGTGGGCAACATCTTTCGCGGCTACCCGGTCTATATAGTCATGGCTTTTTCCACCACTCTGAGCGTCGCGCTCATGCACCTTGTGTATGAGGTGATATATTCCTACTGGTCGCCCAAGATAAAGATGGCGGACAGGAAGCGCACGATGATAGTGGGCGCGGGCAGCACGGGCAGCACCGTCGTGGAAGAGCTCAGCCGCAAAAACAGCATCTACATCCCCGTATGCCTTGTGGACGACGATCCGGAAAAGCAGGGCAGGACGCTGGATAACGTGCCCATCGTAGGCTCCACGCAGGAGATTCCCCGTCTGGTCACGAAATATTCCATATCCACGATAATCTTCGCCATACCTTCCATCAGCGCCCAAGCGCGGAAGAGTATGCTCGCGACGTGTATGTCCACCGGCTGTCAGGTGAAGGTGTTGCCCTATATCAGCGAACTTGTGGGCACTTCGGATATGGTCAGCCAAATAAGGGACATAAATATAGGCGACCTTTTGGGCAGACCTCAGATAGCCTTCACGGACAAGGGCGTGGCGGCATATATACAGGGCAAGGTGTGCATGATAACGGGAGGCGGCGGTTCCATAGGTTCGGAGTTGGTCAGGCAGATAGTCAAGTACGGTCCGGCAAAAGTGGTTATAGTGGACGTATACGAAAACTCCGCTTACGAGATCCAGCAGGAGATATTGCGCACATACGGCGCGGATTATCCCATACGCATAGAGATAGCGTCCATAACAGACAGGGATAAGATGGACGAGCTGTTCACCGAACATCAGCCCAAGATAGTGTTCCACGCCGCCGCGCATAAGCACGTCCCGCTCATGGAAACCAATCCGGAAGAAGCGTGCAAGAACAACATATTCGGCACGCTGAACGTGGCGCAGATGGCGGACAAGCACGGAGTGGAGAAGTTCGTGATGATCTCCACGGACAAGGCGGTGAATCCCACCAACGTGATGGGCGCCACCAAGAGGTGCTGTGAAGAGATTGTGCAGATGATGGCTCAGTCGGGCAGTAAGACGGAATTTGCCGCGGTGCGCTTCGGAAACGTGCTGGGATCCAACGGCTCCGTAATCCCGCTTTTCAAAGAGCAGATAAAGAACGGCGGTCCCGTCACCGTCACCCATCCCGACATAATCCGCTACTTTATGACAATACCCGAAGCGGTGAGTTTGGTCTTGCAGGCGGGCACATTTGCCAAGGGCGGCGAGATATTCATACTCAATATGGGCGAGCCGGTTAAGATACTCACCCTTGCGGAAAACCTCATAACCATGATGGGCTATACCCCTTATAAGGACATAGAGATAAAGTTCACCGGTTTAAGACCGGGAGAAAAGCTGTTCGAGGAGCTGCTCATGAAGGAGGAGGGACTGCAAAAGACGCCCAACGAGAAGATATTCATAGGCAAGCAGGTCAAGATAGACAAACCTTGGCTTACGGAGCAGTTGGAGAAGATGCGCGCCATATGCGCCACCAACGATAAAGAAGCGGTGGTGGAGCAACTCAAAGTGCTGGTGCCCACCTTCAATCACGATAAGTCCTATCTGCGCGCAATAAGCGGCAACGGCAAGGTTGTGGCGTCGGGAGAAGCGCATACGGGCGGCGTAATGGGCAGTAAGCCGGACGCGGCGGAAAAGCGCGAAGAGGGCAAAAAGCAGGAAAAGGTCAAGAAGGAGAAGAAGGCTTCCGGAGAGGAGAAAAAGAGCGTGAAAAAGGCGGTAAAGCCGAGCGCGGAAAGACAGGAGAAGAGGGCGGCAAAAAAGGCGGAGTGACGATGAAATACATACTTAAAGCCAACAGCGGGCAGCCCGCGGACAGATATACGAGCGTGGAAATAACCCCTGAAGAGGGGGGAATAAGGCTGAAATACACTGCGTGCGACAGCTGTTTTTATTCCCCGTTTCAAAGGGATAACGATCCCCTGTACGACGGCTGCGCGGTGGAGATATTCTTCTCGTCAAACGGCGATGTGAACGAATATGTCGAATACGAGTTTTCTCCGTCGGGGCTTGTATGGGCGGGCAGGATAAGCCATGTCGGCGGAGAGCGCCGCACCGTAATGCTCGATACGAATGTGCCGCATATGGTGAAGAAGGAGGGGAAAGACTATTTCGTGGAGGCGTTCATTCCGGCGGAGTATAAGGCGGGAGTGTCCCGCTTTAATGCGTTTAGGATAGAGCGCGAGGGCGCAGACGCCCCCTATTTGCTATATGCCGTGTTCCCCACTCGGTGCGAAACTTTTCATGTTCCGCAAAAACTGGGAGTTGTCGAATAGCAGTGTAAAACTTGTGAAAATTGAAGTATGCCGCGGCTTTGTGCGCGGCTTTTTTCTTGCCGGCAGGGAAAATACGGGGAAAATTTTGTTAAATTGCATTGCTAGGGAGGGTGTAAAACAGGTATTCCGTTTTTTGCGTCAACGACAGCGTACAGAAGAGGGCGCAATTTTGCGGGAAAATCGCAAAAGACGTGCGGGCGTTAAGTAGCAAAAAGTATTTGCAATATATATGCGTTTATATTATAATATTATGTGCGT
Organism: uncultured Clostridia bacterium; assembly: GCA_944383935.1. Lineage (GTDB taxonomy): Bacteria > Bacillota > Clostridia > Christensenellales > UBA3700 > Alloclostridium. Next base: position 15,158 of record CALWRK010000011.1, on the reverse strand, counting down.
TAAAGCAAAACGACCTAAAATAGGAGTCAGATATGAAAAAATTCGCAAAACTCGCGCTCATCGCCCTGGTGGCGGTAATAGCGGCAACGGGCGTTCTCGCCGCGTGCCAAGACTTTACTTGGGGACCGGTGGGCAGCACGAATCCCGAAGCCGCGGTTTCGGGCAACGGCACGGTGGCGGTAGCTCAGGGCAGCACCGTATACTTTGTGAACGGAGAGGGCGACACCTCGACCATAACCGACCCGGAGATGAACTGGTTCGGCAATGCCGGATATAAGGGCAGCATAATGAAGGGCACTCTTTCCGACGACGGCAGCGTAGAGGACGTAGCGGTGCTCGTCCCCAAGATGTTCTACAACGGTCAGGCGGACGGAGGCGTCTTCGTGTTCGGAAAGTGGCTGTATTACACCTCTCCGTCTACGGAAACGCAGTCGGACGGCACCATACTCACATCTCGTCACGACTTCTATCGCACCACCACCGACGGCACGCAGACGCAACTTATCTGCACCGCCGACGCAAACACATACGAATATATCTTCACTCCCTCCGCTCTCTTCTACTTTAACAGCGCGCTGGGACAGATAGTCAAGGTGGGATATACCGACGCGGAAGTGGGCGCAAGCGAAGTAATAGCCGAAGACGTTACGGACGCGATGTTCGTCAAGGACGGCGAATATACTTACGGTGAGGACAGAGTGAGCGATATGTTCTTCTACACCAAGGCGGGCGATACGCAAAACGACTTCGACGTGCTCTACGGCAACAGAGTGTATGCGTGTAACTATGCGGGCAAGAGTGCGCTTTTGATAGATAACACCACCTTTGTGCCCGAGGGCGAAGGCGTTATAGCCGCGCAGCATCAATACACCGTGTCCCTTCTCGATTACGCCATAGAAGACGGCGGCGTCACGCTGGTATATTCCCGTACGCCCGGTTCTTCTTCCGTGTCCGGGGCAAGGACGGCAACTTCCATGTATACGGTGACTCCCGCCGCCATATCCGAGGGCGGTGAAGGCGCAGTATTGAATGCGGCAAACGAAAAGGTGATAGCCTACTCCGCGCTCAGCGCTTCCTCCGTATATGCCGTAAGCGCGGAATACGGGGTGTTGTCTGTGAGCAGTTCCAACATCAACCGCTATTACAACGATAACGGCACTCCCGTAACCGTGAAGATAGGCACGGACGGGGACGGCACACAGCAGGCGCTGGAAGGCGCTCCCACCATCGTGGCTGTGAGGGATGAAGTCGCCGACGCTACCAATAACAAGACCGCCGGCAAATATATGTATTACACCGTTTCCAACGCCCTCTACAAGTTCAATTTGGACACCGAACAAGCGCTGGGCATGGTCTTGGACAGCACCACCGATACGGTGTATACCGATTATATCGCCGCGTCGCTTATCACTCGCACGGTGAACGAAAAGGCGGTGACCTACTTCTTCTATATGAACGGCATAACGGGCGACTACACCTCCGTTGCGGCGCTCAGCACCCTCAACTATGCTCAGGAGGGCGGCGAATGGACTATTTCCGGCGTCGTGGCTTCCGGCTACTGGGAGGTGGGCGAAGCAGGCTGCACCGACTCTAATTACTCATATAACGAAGAGGATAAGACATACACGGTGACAGACCCCTCCGACGCGACCAAGACGGTTACCATAACCAAGCCGCTTCCCAAGTTCATGGAGTCTGCGGGACTGAGCACCTATATCTCCGCATATACGGCATAAGCAAGAATGGAAAAGGAAAAGTATTATATCACCACACCCATATACTACCCCAGCGGCAAGTGGCACATAGGAACGTGCTACACCACCGTGGTCTGCGACGCCCTGGCGCGCTTTAACAGGCTGGACGGGAAGGACGTGTTCTTCCTCACCGGCACGGACGAGCATGGTCAGAAGATTCAGCGCGCGGCAGAGGCGGCGGGAGTTTCCCCCAAGCGGTATGTGGACAAGCTGGTGGACGATTTGAAGAGACTGTGGAAGCGCCTTGACATCACCTACGACAAGTTCATACGCACCACGGACGAATATCACGAAAAGGCTATTCAAAAGATATTCGAAAAGCTCTATGAAAAGGGCGATATCTATAAGAGTGAGTACGAGGGTATGTACTGCGTGCCCTGCGAATCCTTCTGGACGAAGAGTCAGCTCGTGGACGGCAAGTGTCCCGACTGCGGAAGAGAGGTGCAGACGGCGCGCGAAGAGAGTTACTTCTTCCGCCTGAGCAAGTATCAGGACGTGATAGAAAAGTTGCTTTCGGAGGGGGATTTCCTCCTGCCCGCGTCCCGCCGAAAGGAGATGCTGAACAACTTTGTCAAACCGGGGTTGCAGGACTTGTGCGTGTCCAGAACCTCTTTTGACTGGGGCGTGAAAGTACCTTTCGACCCCAAGCACGTCGTGTATGTGTGGCTGGACGCCCTGTTCAACTACATCACCGCTCTCGGCTATGCGGGGGAGGACGACTCCCTCTTCAAAAAGTATTGGCCGGCGGACGTGCACATGATGGCAAAGGAGATAGTCAGGTTCCATTCCGTTATCTGGCCTGCCTTCCTCACGGCGCTCGATCTGCCTCTGCCCAAGAAGGTGTTCGGACATGGCTGGATAATGTTCGACGGCGGCAAGATGAGCAAATCCAAGGGCAACGTGGTGGACCCTTTCATCCTGTCCGATCGCTACGGCGTGGATACTCTGCGTTACTATATCCTGCACATAGTGCCTTTTGGAGAGGACGGGGAGTACAGCAACGAGATGTTGGTGCGCTCTTATAACTCCGACCTTGCCAATACGCTGGGCAATCTGGTTTCTCGCACCACAGCGATGATAGACAAGTATTTCGGCGCCGTACCCGAACCGAAAGAAGATAGCGAGCAGGATAAAGAACTTAAAGAACTCACTTCCTCTCTCCTGGGCAAGGTGAGAGTGGAGCTGGAAAAGCCGAACGTAACTACCGCGATGGACGCGATATGGGAGGTGCTTCACCGCGCCAATAAGTATATAGACGAAACCGCGCCCTGGACGCTGGGCGCAAGCGAGGAGGGAAAGGCGCGCCTTTCAAGCGTGCTTTTCAATCTCTCCGACGCCATACGCACTTGCGCGGTCGTATTGCAGGCATTTTTGCCCGAAACGGCGGAAAAGATATTGAATAAGATGGGAGTCAAGGAGCAAGAGCGCACATTCAAATCCCTCTCAAAGCCCATGAGCAGCGGCGGCAAGGTGGATAAGGGCGCCCATCTGTTTAACAGACTGGACATAGAAAAAGAGTTGAAAGAGTTGGCGAAGATAGCGGAAGAACTCGCCGCCGAAAAGGAGGAAAAATCCGAGGCAGGGGCGGAAAATACCGCGTCGGAAGAAGAGGTCAAAGAGATAGGAATAGAAGACTTTGACAAGGTGCAGCTCAAAGTGGGGGTCATCTTAGACTGCAAAAAGGTGGAAAAGGCGGACAAACTTCTCTGTTCTACTGTGGATTTGGGAGAGGAAAAGCCGCGCACGATAGTAAGCGGCATAGCAAAGTATTACACTCCCGAAGAGATGAAGGGCAAGAAAGTGGTTGTCGTGGCAAACTTGAAGCCGGTGAAGCTGCGCGGCATACTCTCGCAGGGTATGCTGTTGTGCGCAAGCGACGATAAGGGCAATCTCACTTTGCTCAAACCGGAGGGCGATATGCCTGCCGGAAGCGCAATATCCTGATATGCTCATAGACAGTCATTGCCATCTTTTGGACGAGCGGCTGAATGCGGAAGAAGAGATAGCGCGTATGCCGCAGGACGGCTTGCTGGCGGTGGTGGAAAACGGCTTCGACCTGCCTTCTTCCCGCCGCGCATCCGCCCTGGCGGAGAGCCACGAGGGCGTATATTGCGCCGTGGGCTGTCATCCCGAGGAGGCGGGCGGCTTTGAAAGGGGGCAGGAGGAGGAATATCTCCGCTTATGCACTCTTCCAAAGACTGTCGCCGTGGGGGAGATAGGTTTGGACTACTACTACGAAATAGCCTCCCGACAGGTGCAAAAGAGGGTGTTCATCGCCCAGTTGGAGATGGCGCATAAGGCGCAAAAGCCGGTCAATCTGCATATACGCGACGCCTATGGGGATGCGTATGACATCTTAAAGGAGTGCAGGCAGTTGCTGGGGAACGGCGTGTTGCTGCACTGCTATTCGGGCAGCAGGGAGATGGCGGAGAGATTTTCCGAGTTGTGCGACGCCTACTTTGCCTTCGGCGGGGTCATAACATTCAAAAACGCAAAAAAGGACGAGATAGTCCGCTCTATACCTCGCGACAGATTGCTCGTGGAAACGGACTGCCCGTATATGACTCCCGTACCCTTTCGCGGCAAGGTCAATCGCCCCGCGTATGTGAGGTATGTGGCGGAAAGGCTGGCGCAAATTCTATCTATCACTTTTGATGAGGCGGAAAGGCTGACCGTGGAGAACACGCGGCGGTATTATGGGTTTTGATCGGAGGCGGATATGAACACATATGTATATACCATATACGGAAATATATATATAAATTTGACCAATTACTGTTCCAATGCCTGCGAATTTTGCCTGCGCAATCACGAATCCGTCATGGACGGCAGGGAGTTCGGCAGTCATAAAGGGGAGGGAGATTATGACCTTTGGCTGGACAAGGAGCCCTCTTATTCCGACGTTACGGATATCTTGGATAAGATGGATTTCAGCCGCTACAAGGAGATGGTGTTCTGCGGTTACGGCGAGCCGAGCGCGCGCTTCGATCTGGTGGAGATGCTTGCAAATTACGCCCACGACAGGGGTATTAAGACGAGGATAAACACTAACGGGCAGGGGAGCGCCATCTTGGGCAAGGACATAGCCCCGCGCATGGCAAAGTGTATTGATACGATAAACGTATCCCTCAACGCCACCGACCCAGTATCTTACGACAAGCTATGCCACAGTCGCTTCGGCTTGAAAGCGTTCGACATAATGCTCGACTTTGCCAAGGAGTGCGTCAAGTGCGGCGGCAACGTGGTTTTGAGCATAGTGGACTGCGTACCGCCCGAGCAGTTGCAAAAGGCGGCGGAGATAGCGCGGGAGATAGGCGCAAAGCTCCGCGTGAGGAAGCTGATATGAGCATAACGGACATCCTCTCTTCCGTAAATTTTTCCTTTGAAAAGAAGTTCGGTCAAAATTTCATAACGGACAAGAATCTTCTCGCCGCCATGGTGGAGGAAGCGGGCATAACGGGCGGCGTCGTGCTGGAAATAGGCGCAGGTGCGGGCACGCTCACCTGCGCGCTCGCCGCAAAGGCGGACAAAGTTATCAGCTATGAAATAGACAAAAATCTCGCCCCCGTTCTCGCTCGGACGCTATCCGGTCTTGACGACAAGGTGGAGGTAGTCTTTCGCGACATCATGAAAGAGAGCGATGAGGAGTTGGACAGGGCGCTGGGCAGAGATTATAAATTGGCGGCAAACTTGCCCTACTACATCACCACGCCCGTGATAATGCGCTTTATAGAGAGGCAAAATCGCCCCAAAAGCATCTCCGTCATGGTCCAAAAGGAAGTGGGGGAGCGGCTGGTCGCCTCTCCCGGCAGCGCAGAATACGGGGCGATAACCGCCGCCGTGGCGCTTGAAGGGGACGCATACATAACGCGCACCGTTTCGCGCAACCTCTTTACCCCCCGTCCCAATGTGGACAGCTGCGTGGTGCGCATAGATATGCACGATAAGTATGCGGGCGCGGATAAGCCGCTCGTGAAAAAATTTATAAAGGCGGCTTTTGCCATGCGCCGTAAGACGCTGGCAAACAACTTGTGCGCGGCATTCAACCTCACCCGTCCCGCGGCGGAAGAGCTTATAGCGTCGTGCGGTTACGACGTGCGCGTCCGAGGTGAAAGGCTGGGCGCAGAGGACTTTATCCGTCTGTCCGAACAATTCAAAAAAACGTTAGTATAGGCAGTTTAATAGGCATAAGTTTCACCTCCGCGGCATACGCTTAACTAGGCTATCTTCGGAGGTTTTTTCATGTTTGTTGTCAAGAAAAACGTAGTGCTTCGCCGTAGCGACGGGGGAGCGGGGCTGATAAAGTTGGAGTATTTTGCCGGCAAGACCACCGGACAGGTGAAGATGCCCTGTCCCGACGGAGCCATAGCGGAGTTGAGAGTGGACGGAAGATATTTTTCCGCGCCTGCGTGCGCGCAGTTTAATTTGCCCTTTCCACTCACGCCCGAGAGCAATGTGACTGCGAGGATCATTCAAAACGGGGGTGTGCTGGCTTTTTCCACTCCCGCGTTCGTCCCCGAAAGCAAGACGGAGGAGGTAAAAGAGGAAAGGACTGCCGAGAGCAAGGCTTATGACGATGCGCAAGAGAAAAAAGAGGCTAAGCACGCCGCCCCTTCGGAAGAGTTTTCCGAAGCGGAAAAAGCGCCCGAAAATCCCGACGCCGAACAAGGCGTGCAGGAAAAAGAAAACTCCGCCTCGGAGCAAGCAGAGCGCAAAAGGCAGAATAAGTCCGCGCGAGGTAAGGCGAAAGGTAAGGGCAGGGGTGAAAAAACAAATTTTTTGACGGAGATAAAGGATAATTTGGACGAGCTTTTCGATACCTATCCCAAGGTGGAAAAGCTGGAAGAGATAGTGCCTAACTCCGCTTGGGTACAGGTGGACGGCTCCGACGGCGGCTGTTATGTGGTGGGGATAATCGCCGACGAAGAAGGTCAGGCGCGCTACCTGTGCTACGGCATTCCCGACAAGGACAATACCGCTCCGCCCTCCGTCCGTCCCGAATGCCGCGGTTGGCTCCCCGTGGAAGAAGAGGGCGCGGGATATTGGGTTATGTACCAGGATCTAAGTACGGGGGAAATCATTAGAAGATGATTTTTGAGGGACGCATAAGTGCGCTTATTTATCCCTGCGCCGTGAAAAAATCATAACAAGGGGTGCAGCGTCACGCTGCCGCCGTGAAAAAATCATCCCCCTATTCTTTCACAGAAAACAGTATCTCCCCGTATGTGGGCATAGGCCAATATTCGGCGGAGGTGAGCTGTTCCATGCTGTCTGCGCACGCGCGGATTTTCGCCATGACGGGCAGGACCTTATCCTTATAAGCCATGGATTTTTTCTCCACGCCCTCTATTTTCTCCGTCTTTTCCGTGGCGGCTTTGAGCGCTCCCACCTGTTTATACGCCTCCGCAATCAGGGAAGAGAGTTTGTTTATCATGTCCGCCTGCGCGGTCATATTTGCGGAAGGGCAGGCGCCTATTGCGGAGATTACGCAATCGGAAAGGTCTTTCACATACTTGTTCACGGCAGGGATTACGTCGCGGGAGATCATCTCCTGCATGGTCATGGACTCTATATGCAGCACTTTGCAGTAGTTGTCCAGCATTATCTCCGTTCTGGTCACCACCTCTTCTTCGGTGAATACTCCGTGGCGCACAAAGAGGTCGATATTCTTGCGCGATTTGAACAGAGGCATCGCCTCCGGCGTGGAGCGCAGATTGAGCAAGCCGCGCCTTTCCGCCTCCTTCACCCATTCGTCGGAGTAGTTGTTGCCGTTGAAGATTATGCGGCGATGCTTTAAGAAAGCGTCTTTGATTATCGCCTTTACCTCGTCCATTATGTCGCCCTTTGCCGCGTCCAGTCTGTCCGCGAATTGGTCGAGCGCGTCCGCGACTATCGTATTGAGCACGATGTTGGGACCTGCAATGGAGAAAGTGGAGCCCAGCATACGGAATTCGAACTTATTTCCCGTAAACGCCATGGGAGAGGTGCGGTTGCGGTCGGTGGAGTCCTTGGGGAAGTGGGGCAGCACCTTTACGCCCACCTCCACTTCGCACTTGGCGCGCTTGGAGTAAGGTCTGTCCTCCGCAATCGCGCTCAAAATGCCGTCCAATTCTTCGCCCAAGTACATGGACACTATCGCGGGAGGCGCCTCGTTTGCGCCCAGGCGATGGTCGTTGCCTGCGCTCGCCACGGAAAGACGGAGCAGATCCTGATATTCATCTACCGCCTTTATAACCGCCACGAGGAAGAGCAGGAATTGCGCGTTGTCTTCGGGCGTGGAACCGGGATCGAGCAGATTTTCGCCCCTGTCCGTACTCATCGACCAGTTGTTGTGCTTGCCGCTTCCGTTTACTCCCGCAAAGGGCTTTTCGTGCAACAGGCACGCCATACCGTGGCGCGCAGCCACTTTCTTCATGGTTTCCATAGTCAGTTGATTGTGGTCTGTGGCTATATTGGTGGAGGTGAAGATGGGCGCCAGCTCGTGCTGTGCGGGAGCCACTTCGTTGTGCTTGGTCTTTGCCAAAATCCCCAGTTTCCACAACTCGCGGTCCAGATCTTTCATATATTCGCTCACGCGAGTCTTGATGGCGCCGAAGTAGTGGTCTTCCAACTCCTGACCCTTGGGAGCGGGCGCGCCTATTATGGTTCTGCCGGTGTATACCAAGTCCTTTCTCTTTTCATACACCTTTCTGTCTATGAGGAAATATTCCTGTTCGGGGCCCACGGTGGTGTCGACGTGTTCCGCGTCCTTTCCGAAAAAGCGCAGTATGCGCAGTGCCTGACGGTTTATCGCCGCCATGGAGCGCAGCAGGGGAGTTTTCTTGTCCAGAGCCTGCCCGCCGTAAGAGCAAAACGCCGTGGGAATGCACAAGGTGCCGTCCTTTATGAATGCGTAAGAGGTGGGATCCCATGCCGTGTAGCCGCGCGCTTCGAAAGTGGCGCGCAGTCCGCCGGAGGGGAAAGAGGACGCGTCCGGTTCGCCCTTGATAAGCTCCGCGCCGGAAAATTCCATTATCACCTTGCCGTTCTTTGCGCGGGAGATGAAGGAATCGTGCTTTTCCGCCGTCACTCCCGTCATGGGCTGGAACCAGTGTGTGAAGTGGGTGCACCCCTTTTCTATCGCCCAGTCCTTCATTGCGTTTGCCACCACGTTGGCAACTTCCAGCGTGAGGGAGCGGTCTTCTTTGATGCACTTATTCAACTCCTTATAGGTGGCGTTGGGCAGGCGCTCTTGCATTACCGCGTCGTTGAATACCAGCGTTCCGAAAACTTCATTCATGTCCATAATCAACTCTCCTTTGTGCGCGCATAAAAAATAAATACAGAATTAGTATAAATTTTTCGGCGTGAAAAGTAAAGAATTTTGGCGCGATAGCCGCGAAAAAAAACTTTTGCGGGAGGCAGAAGTTTTTCGCTGCGAAAAAAATTGAATTTGTCCTGCCAAAAATAATTGAAGAAAAATTTTTCTTGTGCTATACTATATAAAATACCGTTAGGAGAAAGCCGTGAGAAGAAAGGGTTTGCAGCAGTATCCCGCCGTAGGCAGAGTATTCATACGTTCCGAAATATTCTCGGAGCTTTGCGGCATTTTTCCCGAAATAGCTATTTGCAATTAAAAACCTCGGTATCGTCACCGAGGTTTTTTGCAGCCCGAAGCCGCCACTGCGGCAATAGTTCGGCGCTTGCGGGCAAACGCTTGAAAGACGGCTCATGCAGGCAAAAAGGCGCATAACCCGTTGCGGGGAGCGCGGGCACAGCTTGGAAAGTGAACAACTTCCGCAAGAAGAATAATATATAAGGACGTGCGTATGGACAAGGTTTATCTGATTTTGGCAAGCGGCGACGTTTTTGAAGGAACGTCTATCGGCGCTAAGGGAGAGACCGTGGGCGAAGTGGTATTCACCACCGCCATGACGGGCTATTTGGAGACCATCACCGACCCCAGTTATTATGGGCAGATAGTGGTGCAGACCTTTCCGCTCATAGGCAATGTGGGCGTTATCCCGGAGGATTTCGAGAGTAGCGGTATCAGGCTGAAAGGCTATATCGTGCGCGATCTGTGCGAATATCCCTCCAACTTCCGCTGCAAGGGCAGGCTGGGAGATTTCCTCAAAGAAAAGGGGATAATAGGCATTCAGGGTATAGATACCCGCCACCTCACCAAGATAGTGCGTGAACGCGGCGTGATGAACGGAATCATCACCTCTTCTCCCACCCTCACGAGCGCGCAGAAGAAGGCGCTCAAAGCGTACTCCATAAAGGGCGCGGTGCAGGAAACTTCTTGCACGGAGAAATACGTCATGCCCGCGAGCGGAGAAAAGAAGTTCTCCGTGGCGCTCATAGACTACGGCAGCAAATCCAATATAGAACGCGAACTGGTAAAGCGCGGCTGCGAAGTCACCGTATACCCCTGCTCAGCCTCCGCAGAGGAGATACTCGCAGGCAAATACGACGGAGTCATGCTCTCCAACGGTCCCGGCGACCCTGCGGACAACACCTATGAAATAGCGCAGGTCAAGAAGATAATGGACGGTAAAATCCCCGTGTTCGGAATATGCCTGGGACATCAGCTCATGGCACTTTCCCAGGGCGCGAGCACGATAAAGCTCAAATACGGTCACCGCGGCGGCAATCAGCCCGCCATGGAAAAGGATACGGGCAGGATATACGTCACCTCCCAAAACCACGGCTATGCGGTGGACGGGGATACCCTTCCCAAGGATAAGGGATATGTCAGCTTCGTAAACGTGAACGACGGCACCTGCGAGGGAGTGAACTACACCAAGGCGAACGCCTTCTCCGTGCAGTTCCACCCCGAAGCCTGCGCCGGACCGCTGGATACGCAGTTTTTGTTCGATAGATTTATAAACAGGATGGAGGTGAAGTAAATGCCGCTCAATAAGAATTTGCATAAGGTAATGGTTATAGGCTCCGGTCCCATCGTCATAGGACAGGCGGCGGAATTCGACTATGCGGGAACGCAGGCGTGCCGCGCCCTGAAAGAGGACGGACTCGAAGTGGTATTGGTCAACTCCAACCCCGCCACCATCATGACGGACAACGCCGTGGCGGACAGGATATACATCGAGCCGCTCACTCTCACCACAGTCAAGAGGATAATAGAAAAAGAGCGCCCCGACAGCTTGCTGTCCACACTGGGCGGTCAGACGGGGCTCACCCTCTCCATGCAGCTGGCAAAAGAGGGCTTTTTAGACAAGATGAACGTCACGTTGCTGGGCGCCGACCCCGAAACGATAGACAGGGCGGAGGACAGGGAACGCTTTAAGGAAACTTTGGCGGAGATAAACGAGCCGGTCATCCCCTCCGACATAGCCGAGGATATAGACACCGCCATCGCCGTAGCTAGGCGCATCGGCTATCCCGTAATCGTGCGCCCCGCCTTCACTTTGGGCGGCAGCGGCGGCGGGATCGCCGAAGACGAAGCCCAGTTCATAGAGATAGCCTCCGGCGGTTTGAGAGTGTCCCCCATACATCAGATATTGGTGGAAAAGTGCATAAGCGGCTGGAAGGAGATAGAGTTCGAAGTGATGCGCGATTCCAAGGGCAACGTCATCACCATCTGCTCCATGGAAAACTTCGACCCCGTGGGCGTGCACACGGGCGACAGCATAGTCATCGCACCCGCAGTTACTCTCGCAGACAAGGAATATCAGATGCTGCGTTCTTCCGCGCTGAGGATCGTGGACAAGCTGAAAGTCAACGGCGGGTGCAACGTGCAGTTCGCGCTCAAGCCCGATTCTTTTGAATATGCGGTCATCGAGGTCAATCCGCGCGTGAGCCGTTCTTCCGCTTTGGCAAGTAAGGCTACGGGATATCCCATTGCTAAGGTGGCTACCAAGATAGCTATCGGCTATACGCTGGACGAGATTTTGAACAAGGTCACGGGCAAGACGTACGCCTGCTTCGAACCCGCCATAGACTATGTGGTGGTCAAGTTCCCCAAGTGGCCGTTCGATAAATTCTATTACGCAAACCGCAAGCTGGGCACGCAGATGAAAGCGACGGGAGAGGTGATGGCGATAGGCACCACCTTTGAGCAGGCCATCATGAAAGCGGTGCGCGGCGCGGAGATATCCAAGGACTGCCTCACGGACAAGAAGTACGCCTCTTGGACGGATTCGCAGGTGTGGGACAAGCTGCACGACTGCGACGACGAGAGGATATTCGTCATATACGAAGCGCTCAAAAGAGGGGTGGAGATAGCTTCTATAAATATGATAACAAAGATAGACCCGTGGTTTATCGCCAAGCTGAAAAAGCTGGTGGAGATGGACAAAGAGCTTGCCGGCTGCGAGCTCACCGACGAGTTGTATCTGCGCGCAAAGAAGATGGGCTATCTCGATTCCACGATAGAGAGCATAAGCGGGCAAAAGGTTAAAAATCCCAGGTATGCCTCCTACAAGATGGTGGACACCTGCGCGGCGGAGTTTGCCGCTCAAACGCCCTACTTCTACTCCACATACGACGACGAAAACGAGGCGCGCGAGTTTATAGACAACTTGAAGAGCAAGAAAAAGAAGGTGATAGTGTTCGGCTCCGGTCCCATCAGGATAGGACAGGGCATAGAGTTCGACTACGCCTCCGTGCACTGCGTGTGGGCGCTCAAAGCCAAGGGTTATGAGGTGGTAATCGTGAACAACAACCCCGAAACGGTGTCCACCGACTTCGACACTGCGGACAGGCTTTACTTCGAGCCGCTGTCCAACGAGGACGTGCTGTCCATCATCAATACGGAAAAGCCGGACGGCGTGGTGGTGGCTTTCGGCGGGCAGACGGCTATAAAGCTGACCAAGATGCTGCGCAAGAAGAACATTCCCATTCTGGGCACCCAGGCGGAATACATCGACATGGCGGAGGACAGGGAGCGCTTTGACGAGTTGCTGGAAGAGCTGGAAATCAAGCGTCCCCGCGGCTATACCGTCATGACCAAGGAAGAGGCGATAAAGGTGGCGGGCGAGATAGGCTATCCCGCGCTGTTGCGTCCTTCCTATGTGCTGGGCGGTCAGAATATGGAGATATGCTATTCCGAAGCGGACGTATCCCAGTATATGGACGTCATCTTGGCGCAGAAGATAGAAAACCCCGTGCTGGTGGATAAGTACCTCATGGGCACGGAGATAGAAGTGGACGCCATCTGCGACGGAGAGGACATCCTCATACCGGGCGTTATGGAACATATCGAGAGGACTGGCATTCACTCCGGCGACTCCATAGCGGTATATCCCTCCTGGAATATAAGCGACGAGATGATAGACAGAATAGTGGACTGCTCGCGCAGGCTGGCGCTTTCCCTGCATACGCTGGGACTTGTGAATATACAATACCTCATCTATCACGGCGAGTTGTATGTGATAGAGGTGAATCCCCGTTCTTCGCGCACCGTACCTTATATAAGCAAGGTGACGGGCATACCCATGGTGGATTTGGCTACTCGCGCCATCTTGGGCGAAAAACTCAAAGATATGGGCTTTGGAACGGGACTTTACCGCAACTCCCCCTATGTGGCGGTCAAAGTGCCCGTGTTCAGCTTTGAAAAGCTGAGCAATGTGGACACACAGCTGGGACCGGAGATGAAGTCCACCGGCGAGGTGCTGGGCATAGCCTCCACCTTGGAAGAAGCGCTGTTCAAGGGACTTGTGGCGGCGGGCTACAAGATGCGCAAAAAGGGCGGCGTATTCATCACCGTGCGCGACCAGGACAAGGGCGAAATAGGCGAGATAGCGCAAAAGTTCGACGACCTCGGCTATACCATATACGCCACAGAGGGCACTGCAAACGTGCTCAAAAAGGCGGGCATAGACGTGAACGTGGTGGCTAAGATACATCAGAACCAGTTTGAAAACAACTTGACGCTCATAGAAAGCGGAAAGGTGAACTACATCATCTCCACTTCCGCAAAGGGCAAGCTGCCCACGCGCGACAGCGTTAAGATCCGCCGTAAGGCGATAGAGCGCGCCATTCCCTGCCTCACTTCCATAGACACTGCGGAGGCGGTGGTGAACAGTCTGATGAGCCGCTATTCCGAATATAATACGGAGCTTGTGGATATAAACAAGCTGCGCACGGGTAAGGTGAAGAGGAACTTCGTCAAGATGGAGGGCTGCGGAAACGACTATATCTACTTCGATTGCATGAACGGCAACGACTTGGACAGTCCCGAGGGACTGGCGGTCAGGCTTTCCGACAGGCACTTCGGCATAGGCGGCGACGGCGTGATCCTCATCTGTGACTCCTCCGTCGCGGACGCCAAGATGCGTATGTTCAATCTGGACGGCTCCGAGGGCAAGATGTGCGGTAACGGCATACGCTGCGTGGCTAAGTATATCTACGATACGCACGTCGTGAACAAGAAGGAGTTCACCATAGAAACGCTTTCCGGAATAAAGAACGTGAAGGTCATCACTCGCGCGGGAGAGGTCATACAGGTGCGCGTGGACATGGGTAAGGCGGAGCTGAAGCCCGAGAAAGTGCCCGTCAAACTCGACGGAAGCAACGTCGTGGATAGGGAGATAGAAGTGGACGGCAAAAAGTACAACGTCACCTGCGTATCTATGGGCAACCCTCACTGCGTGGTATTCCTGCCTGCGGTGGACAACCTAGACATAACCAAGATAGGTCCCGCCTTTGAAGAGAGCGAACTCTTCCCTGAGGGCGTGAACGTGGAATTTGTAAAGGTGCTGGACGAACACACCTTGAAGATGCGCGTGTGGGAGCGCGGCAGCGGCGAAACCTTCGCCTGCGGTACCGGCGCCTGCGCCACGGCAGTGGCTGCCTGCCTGAACAATTTCTGCAAGAAGGGCGAGGACATCACCGTCCGTCTGCTCGGCGGCGACCTCATCGTCAACTACACGGACGACGCGGTGTATATGACGGGCAATGCGGTGAAGGTGTTTGATGGCGTAGTTGAGATTTAAGCGAAAAATAAAAGGGCAAAGGGTATCAAGGCTACAAGCCTTTGGTACCCTTTCATTTTTTACTTTGTGCCGTATCAATGCGGAAAGCAAACACTGATAGCGGCACAGTTGCGCGGTTTCAAACATTACTTACCCGCAACTAAAAAACGCCGCTGCAAGGGGGAAAAGTTTGAAACAAAAACAAGCTATCTGCAAGGGGCTTTGACCGCGGGGTTCCCGCCACCCCTTCTGATTTGCGAGGCAAATCTCCACTTTTGGCGTATGATATGCTTTTGCGAAGAGAAAAAGCCTCAATGATTATAAATTCGCTTCAAGGCTTTATAGTTCGGCTCGCCAAAAATATCTTTTTACTTTCCGATAAAAGGCGGCAATTTATTCTAAGCCGGCAGAAGGTACCTTTACCCAACCCTGTTAGAACACTTTAAGCGGGTGTCTTCCGCTCATTTTTGCACGATATGTCGTTTGTTGT
>CALWRK010000010.1 GCA_944383935.1 uncultured Clostridia bacterium | reverse complement strand
ACCAAACCATGCCCGTGTTCACCTACGCAATACCTTACGGCAGCGTATATGGCGGAGATTATGATTACACTAAAGTGAATGTCACTCCGGGCACGGGTGCTAACGGCGGCAACGCAGGTTACGGCGGCGCTCTTGCCAGCACCGGATCCTCCTTGTATAGGCGCGGCGGCTACGACGTAAACGGCAAGCTCGTGAACGATATCAGCGGCGTGACCACCGTGATCAACAGGCACAGCGTCGAGTCCAACTTGCGCAGCTACACTCGTATTGAAATCTACAACACGAGTGATAGCGTGAATGCAAGCACGGCAGGAACGGGAACATATAACCAAGGCGTGATAAGCTGGGGTAACATACCTAACTACATCGTCTTTGACCAATACTCCATGGGTTGGGCAAATAATGAGGAGGCCTACAAGGCCTACAATGCCGGCAAATACTTGTGGAACAACTACTTCGGCAATTCCTACACCGCAAGGTGGCAGAAGGGCACCGAATTCTCTCGTGCGAGCGTCACGTTCAGGCAAGGCAATAGCACAGATGCCGCTCTTGTCAGCACCGAGTGGTTGAACAACACCTTGTCAAGTGTATCTCTGGGCGGTACGTTGACGGTGTATGCCGTAGCGAAGTTCCCCGGAACAGCAGGTACGCAATCCATGCCGATAACCATCTATAAGAGTCAGATAGCGGATAACGGCGACGTTGAAAATGATGAAATAGACAGCGTGGACAGCTGGAACCTCTACTACTACGACGCATTGCCCGAGTATGTGATTGTCACCACTAAGTCAGGTCAGCGCAAGCGCTACAAGGTGACCACAAGCGACACGCAAGCGGCAAGGTCCGGCGACTACGACGCATTGCTCACCGAAATAGAGCCCGTAGGAAATCATTATTCTCAATCGGGCAGCAAGACGGCAAAGCTCACTTTCCGCAATGGTATGACGGCAAGCCTCCCCATAAACTACATGGACAGCACGCTGGTCAATCCTACCGTGGAAGTGAACATGAACCAGTTGTATGACGAGTACTTGGCGGACGGCACTCAGCAGACCGCGGCGGATAAGATAGTCAACACCATTCAGGGCTTGATGGTCTACTACGCGGACGGCGCCGTGCTCACCAATGCCTCCAACATCAGCTGGGGCGGAGAAGACAGCCTGACTTTGGACACGGGAATAACCGGTTCTAGGTTTAAGGTAAGCACCTTGGGCGAGTGGCTCACGGCATTCAATGCCGCGGGAGACGACGCCCTGGAAGGCGACACCTTCTACATCGAAATTAAGGTGAATCCTACTTCTCAGTTGAACGTGGACGAGAGCGGCGACTTTACTCAAACCCTCACCGTCATCGTGGATATCCCGTCCAAGGATCCTCAGGCTATCATCGTGCGCGGGGCGGCTGAGAACACGGTAGAAATCAACCCGTACGACTACTATATGTACTTGGTAACGGGCAACGACTCCTACAACCCTCTGCCCGCGTCTGTACAGGCGGTTTACCCCGGCGGCACGGAGAGCATCAACGTGATGTGGAGGAGTGTGACCGACGGAGGCGCGGGGAATATTACCAGCGCTCACAACTATGTGAAAAACTGGTATGTGACGCCTAAGACGGTGAATATCCAAGTGGAAAACGACGAAACGCGTTACTCCTTCACTTGGAAGAGGACGCTTACGGCAAACGTGTACTCCGGCGCGATCCGCAGTATGCAGTTCCTCGTGAACGGCGACTGGTCGTCTACCGTACCCGAGGGCATGGTCACCACCACCGCTCGCGTGACCTTCACTAACGGCTATGTGCTTGAAATGCCCACCGTCATCAGGACGTCTGCCGATGGTTACGGCTACGCCTACATCGGCTACGATGTGGAGAAGTACAACCTCACGGGCGCCCTGGTGGAGTACGAAGGTTGCAGCCTCAAGCAGTCTAAGCGCATTCAAATAGTAAAAGCCACTAATCAAGAGGCTTAATAAATAGACATTCGCACGCGGCGTATCCCGCGCCGCGTGCGCCGGACATACAGGAAAGGTATTTGGAGGAATAAATTATGGTTAGGAGCAGAAAAAACGCATTGGTAACGGCAATAATAGCGCTGATACTGGTTGCGGCTGTTGTGCTCGCAGTCGTCTTCTTGGGAGACGGCGCAATTTACACCCCCGGCGGACAGGAGGCGACTGCTTCCAATGCCGCGGTTACGGTCGGCAGTACCGTCGGCACCGTGGGATCTGATTATATGTACACGACCCTTGTCGCCCACTCAAATAAGAAAAACAGCGAGTGGACCGCGTCAGACATGCAGGACCTTAGGGGCGTGGACGGCAATGCCGGTGCCGACGGCGTCCCCGATACCTACGTCACCACGCTCGATACCAACTTCTTCTTGATAACGCAAGACGGGTGGAATAGTGTAAATGCAGGTCAAGTTCCGGGCGGCGGCAGCGGCTACTACGAATTGCAATATAACGGCGTGTGGTATCGCTTTAATAACGGCAACGGCAGCGGCAGCGGCGCCGTAAATGCCTCTCTTTATCAATCATACGCAACCTTTATGGATACAAGTACCTTCTACCAAAATTCCTCCGTGTATGGTTTGATTCTTACCGATATAGAATATAACCCCAACGACTTCGCTGCAAATCACTGGTTTAATGCCACTCTAGACGGAGCAGGGCATACCCTTTCTATGAACGCTGTTCTCAATTATAATACCAGTGATTGGGCAGGTGATAATAATAACTATTTATATTGGTTAAAAGGTGGAATAGGTCACAATCAAATGAATCGTGTTGACTCATCTTCCGGTGGCGGAGCGGTGTTTGCCGGCCTTGTTTTCGGCGGACTTTGTGACGGCGAATTTAAGAATTTCACCGTAACAGAGAAAGAAAATGTTTCCGGTACTCATACCTATTCCTATACCTCTTCGCGCGCAGGTTCGGCTTTCGGCGGTCTTGTAGGTGCCGCTGCGCCTGCATCTGCGGGGGGCACCGCAAGATCTTCTATATACAATATAGCGCTTAATTTCACCCAGAATATAACGCATCAGTTTACGATCGATAGCTATAATGCATTTAATAAGTTGTTGAACGATATCTATACAGGCGGACTGGTAGGAGTAAACTTCAATGCGGACATAGAGCTGGTTTCATTGAATTACAATGGTATTTTATTCACTCAAAAAGCACCTCGCGGGCGAAACTATAATAGTGGAGGTGCGTCAGACTATTGGTGTCAATCTAGTATGGGCGGCGTTGTGGGCGCGCAATTTGGTGTTTATAATGAAAACATGACCTTTTCTAAAGTTTCGATAACCGGTCAAGCGTCTTCGGGATTTTTGGGTGATGTTACAGAAGCAACCTGGGGTAGCGGGGGCGTATCTTATTATAATAACATTTTTACTCAAATGGGTCTTGTATTCGGCGCCCTCGAAGGTGATTTAAGTATAGAAGGACTTTTGCTTGATTATAACTACGACAATATCTATGCAAAATGGGACGCTTCATGGGGCGGGGCAAGAGATAGTACGTCAATTCAGCGTGGTCTGTTAGCCGGTCATATTTACGACTCCCAAATAACATATAGTGATATATATGTAAGTGACAAGCTGTTCTCGCTCAACAATAATTCCAATGTCACTATCGATGCTCTTGGAAGCAGTACACCGCAAACTATATCGTCAAGCAATGTTGCAGGATCGCAGTACACAACTTACTATACATACATAGGTGGTCACGACACTGTAAACAACTTCAATGCAGAAGACTCTATCTTCACTACGCGCTCGTTCACTTATGTGCAAGATAATGTAATAAGTGTCATAAGCTTTTCTGATCAATCGGATAAGATGGTGCAGATTACCGCGCCCACCAAGCAAAAAGGCGTAATGTGGGATATTACATATACTACAAGTGGAGGCGGACAGCACTTTCACGAAGATTTGTTTACTCAAAACGCTCGTAGCAATGTACATGTTTCATCTGTTGGTGCGCCTTCAAATACGTCGCATTATTTGACGATGTCTATAAGTTATGCCTCGTCCTATACCTTCGACGTGACCAACGGACCCAACGGGGACGGCTCGAGCACCAAATATTACGACGGTGAGCAGGTGAATTTCCCCGCCCTAAGCCTTAATATACCTAGCCAGGATTATATTATGTCCACGGGCACGCAATATACCGATAACGGCTATATCACCATATCAAGGAGCGGCGCCAGGTATCAGCTCAACTTTAATAACGGCTCCGTTGCGGTAGGCGCGGGAATATCCAATATATATAACTCCTCCGGCACGAAATTCGGCAACGACTTTAATTCCGTAGTGTCCACCGTCTTGAAGCTGGAAGCGGTACAGAACGGAGAATACGCCGTTATCGGCTTAGATAGCTGGAGCGCGCAAAATCAGGTGAACTCCTATCGTTGGTCTTCGCTGAGCCTATTCGCCATGCAGGACAGCAGCGGCAATAAGTACGTCTTTGCGCCTTCTAACGTCGTGCAAGCCCAGCAAGCCCAGGTGGATATCGATCAGCGCCCCATTTACATCAAGGTAAATCAAGACAGCAAGAATGTGCCCTATATCGGCAACTCCTATAATATAGCAAGCGGCACAAGCGCTCCCGCGGGCAACGTTTATTATACCTTCGGCACCACGGCAAACGACGGCCACGGCGCAATAATCGGCAACGACTTGGTTTCCTTGGGCAGCTTTACTTTGACCAAGGATAGCGCCTCCGTTTCCGTGGCGCAGGACGCCGGCGCTTACACAATAAACGTCAATGAGCTGCTGGGCGGTTCGCGCAATAACTACCAGCTCGTGGCGGCGCCCGATTCTGCCAACACCTTTACGATAAACCCCGCCTCAGTCACCCTCACCGTGACGGGCGGCAGCGCGACTTACGGCTTTACCAAGCCCGCGGACGCAGCCGAGTTTATGAGTATGGTGGATCTGTCCTTCACCTCGTCCAATTCTTCGCTCACAGGCTTTGCCTCGCGCGATGGCATCACCGTGAACATGAATATTCAAACGGGTGATTCCGCGTCCGCGGCAGGGCAATGGCTCATCACGCCTGCGGGCGGTGCAACCGGCAGTGTGTTCGAATTCAACTTCCCGGCAGGGGAGTACGAAGTGCAATATCAAGGTATCACGGGCACGGGCGTAAGCAACTATAACGTCACCTTTGCGAACGATACGCCTTTTGTGATAAACAAAGCACCTCTTGCGGTCACTCTGCCCGCAATATCCGACTTTGTCTATGGCGGCGATCCCGTGGTGGGCGAACCCACTTATCCCGGCTTGCTGTCCACCGACACGATACCTCAGGGCGGATATTATATATCCTATATGAGTAACGGCGCCGCCTATGAGCAAACCAACTTTGTTGCGGGCTCTTACACGGCGCAGGCAATCGTCACGGCTATCAACTCCCCCGGTTCAGATGCGGGAATAAATAACTACGATTTACAGCCCAACACCCAAGCCTTCGACGTGAGCAAGCGCGATACCGCCGTGCAATTTAACTACGACCAAAGCGAACTCATCTACAAGGGCTCGGCATATACCTTCACCGCCACCGACTTGACCAACCCGGCGTTCGGCGACGAAGCAAACCTTGACACCAAGGTGACCTTCCAAGCCTACTCCGACGTCAACAGGCAAAACAAAGTTGACGCCACCAACGCCGGCACCTATTACCCCGGCGCCGTATCAGAAGCCCTCTCCGCCAACTATAACGTCACCGGCGTTCTCGACGCGAATGGCGATGAGTGGACTTCATTTGAGGTATTAAAGGCAACCATCACGGTCAACGCCAAAACTCAAACCATAGAATATTCGGGTAGCGAGGTAGTATACGATACCTCTAACGTGACGATAGAAGGCGAGGTGAGCGGTGAAGAAGAACTCATCAGGAACGCCATCAGTATACTATATAACGGCTCGTCCGCCGTACCCGTAGACGCGGGGACTTATTCCGTGACCGTGCAGATAGACGGCCTTGCCAACTACAATGCGGTGAATGTTACGCTCAACGACATCTTCAAGATAAATCCCATGACCGTGCATATCGTGGTCACGAAGGCGCAGAACGGGCAGATAAGCGCGGTATACAGCGGCGCCAATATCCCCGCCATCGCCTACACCGTGCAAAACGACGAGGGCACGGAGATAACGGAAGCGACCTTGCCCGTGAACATCTCCTATGCAAACGAGGAGGGCACTTCCCCCGTATCTTCCTTGCGCAATGCGGGCAAGTATACCGTCACCTTTACCTATGACGGCTCCGACACCAACTATGTGGCTTCCGGCGCAACGTCTATAAAGTATATCGTCACTCAAAAGGAGCTGACCATAGACGTAGATGGTGTGACGGACGGCGCAGCTACTCAGGTGTACAATAAGGCGGTATACGCCCCCGGATATAGCTTGACGGGTATCGTCCCCGGCGATACGGGTATCGTCTCCGGCGATACGGTGAATGCTATCTTCAATTCAACAAAGGGCACCATTCAAAATGCCGCCGTATATAACGTCACGGTTACCTTGGATAACGGCAACTACTCCGTGACGGGCGAAACGGCTTACACCCTTACCATCACGCCTTTCATCCTCAAGCCTCAGCCCACGGTGACGTCCTTGCTCATAAACACGAGCAACCTCTCTCCCCGTCACTACTTGGATATGCTGGGCGCGCGCGTACTCGACGCGGACGGAACCGATGCGTCCGATGACTTCGAGGGCAATATAACCTTCGCGTTCACCGGGCTAAGCGGAAATATAGACAGCGCCGGCGGGCAGTATAAAACCTCCCTCACCATCTCGTCTTTGCCCGAAGACTTTGAGGAAACCAATTATGATAAAGGCACCGCAGTCAACTTTACGGTCAGCATATATCGCTTGGGACTCAACCTCGGCTTTAAGGATGACGTCACGTCCGTGACCTACGGCAAAACTTACGCCTTGCTGGGTAGCTTCATCGCCACTGCCGGCAGTGAGGACAGCAGACGCGACATGACCGTCAGCAAAAAGGGCGACTACTATATAATCGACGATCCTAGCAGCGTAATAGAAGATGTAACAAGCATTACCATAAATTCCGCAACGCTTACATACAACGTAAGCTATCGCGGAGGAGGCGGCGCGACGAACAACAAGGTTTCCGACATGGCAAACATCTTCATAAACGGCGTGTATAATGCAACTAATATGGCAAGAGCCGGCGAATACAGCGCGTCCCTTACCGTAAGCCTCACCGCGACATATTCAAGCGGAGATAGCGGCAGCAATGATATAACCATGACCGTGCCGTTCAACTGGACGCTTGCGCCCAAGGTCATAGGCGTCACGCTGAACACGATAGATAGATACTACACGGATACCATAACCACGGCTATTCTCGAAAGAGGACTTTCCTATGATGCGGATGTTGACGAAGAGCTTAAATCCTACATCGTGGTAACTTCTCCCACATTGGGCTCAACTCCCGACGTGGGCAATCATTCCTACTCCATAGCAATAGACACCACCGAAAGCGGCTATAATAACTATGCGTTGCCTGATGAAACCACGGGCACGATAAACGTTCAGCCCCTCACGTTGCAGGTGAGCGTGAATGATAATGAGGTACAGTACGGATATGCTCCCACTCAGGGCGCGACCGCTTCCGTTACCGTATTAAGGGGTTCGACCCCCGTAGAAAATACCGCCGCCATCGAACGCGAGTATTCCTACACCATCACCGCCGTGGCATATGAGGGCAATCGTCCCGTAAACACTTATACGGACGCGCTTACCGCGAACGTGACGGCTACGCACAACTTTACTTCCGTTGTCGAAGAGGGCGACTTGACTGTGGTGCCTCGTCAGCTATCCATAGTGCTGGGCGCCATCTCCATGAGCTATTCTGCCGCCTCGCTCCCCGCTGTCACATACACCCTCACGGGCAATGTGGGACTTGTAAGCGGCGATCCGCTCCCCGCAATCACCGGCAATACGCTTAAAATAAACGATGAGGTGTTCTCAGGCAATATAAATAAGCTGGACGCAAACACCTATACCTACACCTATGAGAGCGTTACTTCCGATAATGCAAACTACACGATGACCATATCTAGCGTAGGCACTTTGACGGTCAATCCTTACCAAATCACTTCCGTGACTTGGAACGATCCCGCCGGCACCCTCACCTATAAAGGCAAGGCGTTTACAAGTGAAGAGCTTTACACCGTGGAAGACTACACCCACACCAACGGCGACGTGGTGACCTTCACCGTCAACTACGGCGGCGAAGTCAAGAACGCAGGTTCTTATACCGCCACCGTGGCTGTGGATAACGAAAACTTCTCTGTGGAGCACGTCGCTTCCAAGTCCTTCAGCGTGGCAAGGGCAAACCTTGCGGTGCAAAGCATTAGGGAAACCGCTGCTGATGGCGGCGCCGTGACCGTGCGCGGCACGTACAACACCGCATCTCAAGCCATCACGAAGGACGACATAGTGTTCACCTATGGCGAAGGCTTGACCTATTCCGAAGCAAACGACGGCGCGATAACCGTTGCCATCTCGCATACGCAGGGCGGCATAACCGCCGACCCCGTAAATGCGGGCGACTATGCCGTGACCATCAGCGTATCCGGCGCAGCCAACTTCAATAACGTTACCATAAGCAACGTGCAGCTGGTCATCGAAAAGTGGATCCTCACCGCAGAAGAAGCGGCGGATAACTTTACCGTCGACTTTGACGAAACCTACACTTACGACAGCCAAGCTCACGGCGCAACCCTTACGTTCAAGGGCGCGCTTGCAAGTATCACGGCTCCTTACACCTTCACCTATTATGTGCAGGGCGGTGACGGCAGCCTTACCGCGGCGGAACCCGTAAATGCCGGCACCTATCTTATCTCCCTCACCGTGGGCAACAATAACTTCGAATACACCACGGCGGATGGCGCAAACGAGGGCAGCTTTAAGATCAATCCTACCGATCAAATAACCCTCACCTTTACGGTGCCCACCAGCTCGGGCTTGCCGACCAATAACGTCTACTACACGGGCGGCGCAATCGTTCCCGAAATGTCCGCTTCCATAACCGTTGTGGGCGCGGCGGAAACCGTTACGGCGAGCGACGCATTCACCTTCACCTTCTATGTGGCATGCGAATCGACTGCCAATGGCGCTCTTGACTTGGCAAACGCAGAAGGGCTTAAGGATTTAGGCTTGCCTACCGGCACCTACTATTACAGGGAGGTGGTGACTTCGGCAATCAGACCCAACAGCTACTACATCTTGGCGACCTTTAACGGCGACGGTGCATATTCCAATTACGAAGCGGGATTCACCCAGCTTTATATCGTAAATAATGTTCCCACCGCCATGGTGATCACCCTGGGCGCAATGAGCGTGCGCGTTGTGAGCAACCTCACCCGCGAATACGACGGAACCATCGGCTTTAACGGCCGCGACGTCATCTACTCCACCGGTACGGGCGACGATATCCGTTATTGGATAAATACGGATCTCATCCAGTTCACCGGCGTTGACCTTGCCGGCATGGATAACCTCACCGAAGATCTCAAGGTGGGCGACATCACCATCAGCGTCTACCTGCTCTACGACAGGGGTGATCAGGACGGCACCATTGTGGAAAGAAAGACCAAACTTTACCAGTGGTTCTGGGATTTTAACGAAACAGTCGATTTAAGGTCGGCTCCGTCCAGGACTGATTACGATACCGCAAAAAATGGGGCAGACGGCTCGCAAATTGAAGGCCCGCGTAACGGCGTAAGCGACTTTGGCTATGCCAACGGCATACAAACGGCTGAATATGTGATAGAAGTTCAAGTGGACAACACCTTCGAGGGCAGCTACTATCTGCCCGCGCAGCAGTTGAGCTACGACGAGGACGGCAAACCCATGGAAGATGATGAAGGGCATGCCATCTACGAACCCGCACCTCACACCGCCAGCGGCTATGCCTATATTGAACCCACCGATATCGAGTTCGAGATGTTCTACACCTCCGACTTCTACAACGACGGGGCGGACATGGTGGCAATCGAGAACGGCGGCTATAAAGAGTTGAACAACGCAGTAGATGACGCCGACGGTATGCCTATAATAACAACGGCTCAGATGAGCCAGCTTTCGCACTTCCTTATGCGCGGCAAAGCTTTGCCTATCGACGACAGCATAGACTGGCTCGACGGCGTAACTCGTTCCAAATATGGTATGGAAATAGGCGGGCAGACGTATAATTACGAAACCCTTGTGCAAAAATATGTCCATATCGTTATAACAAACAGCGAAAAACAGGAAGTATATAGGTACGAGAATGGCAACATCACATCGGGACTTAGCGGTATTACCGATGCCGGTGAGTATACCATCACGTTCACATTTGATGGTATGCCAGGTAAATACGAGCCTTTCACCTACCAAGGTCTGTTCATTCAGCAAAAGGCGGAATATCACATCACCGTATCTCAGAGTGAGGGGGCGAACCTCACCACCACCTTCGGTACGGAGTTTGATTTGAATAATCTGAAAGACGCCCTCGAAGTAAAACTCGAACACGAGGAAGGTGATTTCACCACCAATACCGGTCATTACCAGGCGTTCGAGGACGCGTTCAACGGCGCCGGAAATATCGACGACTTCATCAGGTTGGTTTCTAATGACAGTACATCCGGCGTAGCCTCCGAATATCCCGGCTATACGGCGAGCGTGGGTTCGTACTTCATCTACTACGTCTACATTAGCAAAGATCCCAACTTGGAGATCATGATGGAAACGGAAGAATCCATGATCACCGTTACTCCCGCTCAGCCCGACTTCCTCGCGTACAATGGCGAGATATTGGACGAGAACGGCGCTACCTTGGATGATCAGTCTTATAGAGCCAACTATGTGTGGAACAACGATATCCTCTCGCAGCTGCAAATAGGCGTGTACTACAAGTACGCCAACGGAGAGAAAATTGATGGCGTTGAGCCTTATTATTCCTCCGCCGTGTCGGAGAACGTCATAGAGTACAGGGAGAACAGCCAAACGGTTTGGGGCCCTGCCGGTACCGTTAGCTCCGTGGGCGAGTACAGGCTGACCATACAAGCCAACACCGCAGCAGACGGCAACCTCAGCGGCGCGGTTAAGCCCGTCACCGTCCAAGTTCCCGTACTCGATGAGAATGACAAGCCCGTACTCGATGAGAATAACAAGCCGCAAACACGCCCCGAAGAGCGCACCGTATACGTCTACTTCACCATAAATAAGATAGAGGCGGCAGCCGCATTGACGGGAGTTGACGCAGTGGACGGCAGTGACTATACGGGCAGCAGTTTCACACTCGGCTATTCCGTGAAATCGGGCGGCAATTCGGTAGACAGTTCAGCCCTCGGCGGTACGGTTTCTATTCTGGTATACTACGGCACGAAAGAGCCTACAGAAGACAGCGAATTTAAGGACATCAAAGACCTGCCCATTCTCAACGCGGGCACCTACTGGGTCAAAGTGGTGGTCGAGAACAGCGCCAACTATACCGTGACTCCTTCCGACCTTGCGCAGATAGTCATAAATAAAGCCGACTTGAATATCAGCTTCTCAAACACGGCGGGCGGCTATACTCAGACGTATTCGGAAGAGGGCTTCACCTTGCCCGAGAATGCGTTCCATTTCGAACTGAATGGCTCCATCCACACCTATGAGGACATTGCGAGTGACTACGCCGTCTACTACCTGCGCGGAGCTAATGGCAGCAGTGATGTAGATGCGTTCGTGAAGGCTTACTATGAAGCAGGCAGCGAAGTAGACATCGTAGCTTGGCTCGCCGAACAGCAAACTGACGGCAATTACACAGGCTATGAGTTCACATTCGTGGGCTATAAAGCTGCGGCTACCGACGCCACCGACGGAGAAAATTACTACGATTACTTCCCCGTGGTAGTGTATAACGGAAACGACAACTTCAATAAATATGCGCATTTGGTGACCAACGGATCTTATCCTCTCATCACCATAACCAAGGCGTTGCTCACTCTCAGCGCAGGGTCTTATGTGAACGAGGGCATTGATAAACCCTTCGCCATAGTCTACGGCACCGAGCTGTACGGAAATATAGCACAAGGAGATGCGACATACAATATAGACGACTATGTGACCCTGCGTTGGACGTACAGCAACGGCACCACGGTCGGAGCAGACGACGCCGCACTTAAGAAAGCGGAGTACAGCTACTCGCTGCTCACGATGAACCGCTATTCGTCCTCCAATAACAATGCCGGCACATACGACGACGCATTCGAACTCAGCGTGAACTACAAGCACAACAACTATGACTTCGCGTACGATCCCTTCTATGTGGACCTCATCGTATCTCCCAAGGAGATAACGATAGATCTCAATAAGGCTACGGCTTGGCTGTACAGCAATTCCGACGATGTCAAGAATTTGAGTGCGGACGTCCTCTTTAGTCACACCTATAACGGTGAAGTATACGGGCCTTTGACCTTTGCCCTTGACACTGACGGTTTGGGCATACTTGATAAGGACAACACCGACGCAAATACGGACGCTAACGGCTTCGGCACATACGGCATCTTCGACGTATCCGCTACAAATACGTTTGCAAATGCCGCCACCGCCGGCACGTTCACGGGCAATATGACCATCACCTTGAACAACGCCAACTACACCTTGGCGGGCAATGCCGCAGGCACTATCTCCGTGCCCGTAACGCTCAACATAGAAAAGGCGGTGCTCAGAATAGACTTCGACCTTATCACCTATAAGATGGGCGAAACGTCTTATACAGACTCTGTAGACGCCGGCACGGGCGATCATCTCGGCTGGTATGAATATCACACCATATACAACGGATCCAGATTCGTGGAAAACGATCGCGTGTATGTGCAGAGCGGCACTTGGGACGGCACTTCCTTCACTCCTTTCGGTGCATGGTCTGAAAAGACGCCTATCGGCGGAGATATACTCAGCAACTTCTCCATAAGCTACGGAGCCAGCGGTAATGTGGCGGCTGTGGGTGAATACAATATCCATATCGCCCTTGTAAATCCCAACTATAAGTTCATTGACTCCGCGAACAACACCCTCGGCACAGACGCAAGCGGCGCCCAAGTGGATCTCACCACGCAGGACATCAACGTGACGATATCTCCCTCCGAGGCTGTGCAGATAGTCAATCGCCTCGGCGGGGTCGGCGGAATATTCACTTCGGGTACCGCAGGAGAGTATATCCGTATATTTGACGGTACATCCATCAACGTGAACCTCCTCAAAGACTACCTTGAACTCTACGCTTACAGGAAGGACGTGACAGACGGCAGCACACTGAAAGGCAGCCTCAGCGGTAATAATGATCCCGTTGAAATGGTTAGCGGAACGGATATGCTGGCGAACGTCATCAACAGACAGGCGACCATCACCATCAAGGACGCAAGCGGCACGGAGGTGAGCAGGATAATGAATGCGGGCAACTACACCGTAACCATATCCCTCAACAGCTCCACTCACATCATGGATGACGTGACATACAATATAGTCATAACTCCCACAGATGATATTACATCCGAAGTGAGCGTCAAATCTCGTACCGAGCGCCCTTATAACGGTACGGATATGAAGCCTTCTCTCTCCGTGACCATAACCGTGACCGACTTCTACCTCAACAATCATACCATAGCCGTGAGCGATTACACCGTGGTAGGCTATAAGATGGTTGAAAGTGAAGGCGACGTACTCACTCGTCCCGACGCTCCCACCTTTACTTATGAGGTGAGCGGCGGCGTCGCGGACTACACCACAATGGCAGGACTTATGACCGATGCCGGTACCTATGAGCTGGTGGTGAAATTCGAAAATGCAAATATCGGCAGCGCAGCCGGTGAAATAACGGTGGGAGAGAAGTTTGTCATCAATCCTCGCTCGCTCACCGATAGCGGTATCGCCAGCACCTATACCGAGGTGTTCGACTACACCGGCACTGCGCTGACGGCAGAAGATCTGGGCGTGCGCGTGGTCTATAACAGGGAAACCGACCTTGTGATGGGCACCGACTACACCATAACTCTCTCCGATAGCATATACACCGGTCACTATACCTTCACCATTAATGGTATCGGCAACTACAATGACAGCATAGGAGGGGCATATGACATAGGCGCGTCCATGGGCATAGAAACCGCTCCCGAAGCCATCACCTACGGCGATGATAGCTTGACCATCACCATGAAAGTCAACTCTCTTGCCGAGGGTATGTCTGCCGCAGGACTTATCCTCACCTTTGCGGAAGGTTCGTCCGCAAGACTGGTGAGCAAGGCGGCAAACAGTGAAGCTACATTCACCGTGGCTCTGCTCTCCGTACCTAGCGGCGCCATCAACGTGACAGGTGACAGCATAACCATAACGCTCACCGGATTCGGAGCGGTACCCGCCACAATAGAGGGCACGGATTATTACTTGGATCTGTCCTTCCGCTGCGAATATAACGACATCGCCGCAAACGGCGCGATAAATATGAATACCAACGCCGAAACGGCAAAGGTAGTCGTAAATCCTGCGGATATGGAGGAGGTCGCTCAAACAGTCAGCGTCACCACCATGAGCGTGAACAGCACCAACATGAGCTTCAATATAAGCGGTACGCCCAACGTATACGAGTATTCCGTCGACAACGGTCAGACGTGGAGGGCGGCAAGTAAGGGCGTCAACCTCATAAGCAACCTCACCGCCGGAACGGAGTTTACTGTACAGGTGAGAGTAAACGACACCAACTATGAAACGGACGCTGGTGAACACACCGCAGTCGTAGCTACCCTCACGGGCACCACCACCACCGGTGTGCAGGAGGTGATAGATATGGCAAGCAGCTTGGCGGACAACTTCAACGCGAGCGGATTTGACGCATACGTCGAACTCATGCAGCTGGTTGCGTCTTTGAGTTCTGCCGACCGTGCCAACAACGCCGCGGCTTTGGAAGCAGCCATTGCGGAAGTTGAGGAAGCTCGCGCGGCGTACATCGAAGATTTGCAAGACGCTGTGGACAACGCCGTCCATGCGGCAGAGCTGGCGGCAGGTAAGTCCACGACCACGAGTGCGTCAACCGTGGGATTGGCGGCGGCAGGCGGAATAGCGCTGCCTATGCTGGGTATAGGAATGCTGTTTGCAGCGCGCAGAAAGAAGAATAAGGAGGATGACCTCAATGACTAAGAAAAGAGCAGTGGCAATAATCTTTGCCGTAGTTATGCTGATAAGCGTTTTCGCCGCCTTTGCAGCGTGCGTAGAGAAGCCTCTTGGCATAACCGATATGGTAAACTATCTGAACGACATCTCCTCGGGCGTAGCCGTGCCCGGTGTGAGCGTTACCGTTACGGAAAATGCGACACAAACGGTCATTTACTCCTATCCCACGCCCGCCGAGGATGTGCCCGATGAGATAGCCGGCGTAATAGATGTCATGCTGCCCGATTTGAACGGCACTTCCACTTTCAACTACGATCTTAACCTGCTTACCTTAGGACAGGTTACGGAGGAGGGAGGTATCGCCACTCTTACCGCCGAGATTGCGGACATGAACGCCTTTATGGGTACTTCCGGGCTTAATTACTCCAACGCGCACTTTACCGCAACCGCGGATACAGTCGCGCAGCGCATTACGGGAGTGGAGTTGACCTATACCTTTAACAACAGCTTCACCATAGCGGTAAATACGGTATATAACTATTGACGGTGTATCCGTCTTCTTCCCCCAATACGGAGCGCATCGAGATTTCGATGCGTTCTGTTTTTTGCAAAAGAGAAAATTAAAAATCTCCGTTTACAAGTATTTCAACGTGTGATATAATATATCTATGAAGATAAGGGGCACGATTAACGCAAAAAGGTATGTGAAATATTCCGCCGCGGCGGAGTTCATCTCACCCTTTCAGGCGGCGTGCCTGATATGCGGCGACGAAAAGGAAGAGGGCGGCTTGGCCGGCTTGTGCGCGCAGTGTCGTATGGGGCTTACTCTCAATACAGGCAGGGTATGTGCCAAGTGCGGCAGAATGCTTATCGCGGAAGAAGAATATTGCGAAACCTGCCGCGAGCACGAACGCTATTTCGACCTGGCGCGTTCGTGCTATGTCTACGAGGGCGCGGCAAGGGATATAGTCACCGCATATAAGTACAGCTCGCGGGTGTATTACGCAAGGCATATGGCGCAGGACATGGCGGAGTTGTACAATGCGGCGGATATGTCTTGCAGCGTGATGGTGCCCGTGCCCACGTCAAAGGAGAAGATTGCCGAGCGCGGCTTTGACCATATCGCCGTACTATGCTTATTTTTGAGCAAACTGCTGCATATGCCGCTGGCGGAGAATGCCATTACAAAGGTGAAAGATAATTCCGCGCAGGCGGCGCTCTCCGGCATAGACAGGGAGTTGAATGTGCAGGGCGTATATGCGCGCGGCGAGGATATATCCAAGATAAAGGGCGCCCACGTCCTCTTAGTGGACGACGTGCTCACTACGGGAGCTACCGCGAGTGCGGCGGCAAAGGTTTTGAAGAGGTTTAAGGCAAGCAAAGTGAGCGTACTCACCTTTGCTTCCACCAGATATAAGGTAACTACGGAAAATCTCGGAGGGAAATTATGAAGACAAGGTGGTATAAAGACGCGGTGGTATATCAGATATATCCGCGCAGTTTCTGTGACTCCGACGGGGACGGAATAGGCGATCTCCGCGGTATCATCTCCAAACTCGACTACATAAAAGAGTTGGGCGTGAACGCCGTGTGGCTTTCTCCCATATACAAGTCACCCAACGATGACAACGGCTACGACATAAGCAACTATCGCGACATCATGGACGAATTCGGCACCATGGAGGATTTCAACGAGATGCTCAAAGGTATGCACGATAGGGGCATAAAGCTCATAATGGATTTGGTGGCGAATCACACCTCCGACGAGCACGAATGGTTCGTGCGCAGCCGCGCTTCCAAGGATAATCCCTACCGCGACTATTACATCTGGCGCAAGGGCAGGGGCAAGAACGGTAAGAAACCGCCCAACAACTGGACGTCGCGTTTCGGCGGCAGCGCATGGGAGTACGACGATACCACGGGGGAGTGGTATCTGCACCTGTTCAGTAAAAAGCAACCCGACCTGAATTGGGAAAATCCCGCTGTGCGCAAGGAAATAGCGGATATATGCAACTTCTGGATGGATAAAGGGGTGGACGGCTTCCGCTGTGACGTGATAACGTACATCTCCAAAGAAGAGGGTTTGCCCAACGGTAAGTTCAATCCCATCATGTGCGGCGATGAACATTTCGTGCTGGGTCCCAAGTATCACGAATATATCCACGAGCTAAACAAGAACTCTTGGTCTAAGTACGATTCCTACACCGTGGGAGAATCCACCGGCATCACTTACGAAAAGGCGCCCGAGTGCATAGACGAAAAGAGGGAGGAGCTGGACACCATCTTCGGATTTGAGCATATGTGCACGGATATGTATATGGAGGTAATCCCCCATAAGTTCAGACTTCCGCGCTTTACCAAGGTGCTCACAAAGTGGCAGAATTTGCCGTCCGGTTGCTGGAACACCCTCTTTCTGGAAAACCACGACCAGCCGCGCTCTCTGGGCAGATTTACGGGCGATTACGGGGACAAGAGATACGAGGCGGCAACCATGCTTGCTGTTGCCATGCAAATGCAAAAGGGCACGCCCTTTGTGTATCAAGGGCAGGAAATAGGCATGATAAATTGTAAATTCCGCGATGAAGACTATCTGGACGTCATGGCTCGTCAGGTGTTCGCCATAGCCGGCAAGATCCCCTTCGGAAAGGCGATAGCCCGCGCCTGCCTTGCCAAGAGGGCGCGCGATCATGCGCGTACTCCCATGCAGTGGTCCGCCTGTGAAAATGCCGGATTTACCACGGGCAAGCCGTGGATGATGCTCAATCCCTCTTACAAGACCATCAACGTGGAAGCGGATAAAAATGCCGGCGATAAGTCCATATTCGCCTTTTATAAGAAGCTCCATGCGTTCAGGATAGGCAACGACGTCATAAAATGCGGAGATTATCGTCAGATAGACGGCGGAAATAAGGACGTGTTCGCCTATATAAGGAGTTATGAGGGCAAGACGCTGGCGGTGATTTGCAACTTCAAGAATAAGCAGGTAAACTTCCCCATCCCGGCAGAAGTTTCTCGCGGAAAACTCGTACTGGGCAACTATAAGGACAGCCGCATCGGGCAGCCCCTGCGCCCCTACGAAGCGGCGGTGTATGAAATAGGAAAATAATATACCTACTCAAAATGTTATTTACCTGACAACAGGCAAAACATAACTTACATACGCGCATACAGGCAACGCCTATCTGCGGCGGAGAGTACCTCTCCGCCGCTTTACATATGTGAAAAAGCAGGCGTTAAATATAAGATAGAAATAAGATTGTATCAAGAATTTTCAAATAATAAAAAAGAAAACATAACACAGATTGAATGATAAGTCAAAATTTTACTTTATTCTGCAAAAAAAGCCTACATTTGGGCAGTTTATTGTATAATTTTTGTAAGATATATGATTTTACAATTTACATAATAAAAATTTAGTGTTATAATGATATCAGCAATTTGGAGGAAAACATATGAACAAGCACAAAATTTTCGTCGTGGAAGACGACAGAAGTATAAGCGGTCTGTACGAGATAGCTTTTGATAATGATGAGTTCGAAGTGGTCTGCTTTGAAAAGGCGGAGGCGATGTTCGACGCATTCGAAAAAGAGCAGACGTGCGACATCATCATCCTTGACCTCATGCTCCCCGGTATGAGCGGTTTGGACGCGCTGAAAATTCTCAAATCTTCGGAAAATACCAAGGGTATTCCCGTCATCATCGTCAGCGCCAAGGGCGATGAGAAGGACAAGGTGGAAGGGCTCAATCTGGGTGCGGACGACTATATCGCCAAACCTTTCGGTATGCTGGAGTTGATTGCCCGCGTCAAGGCGAATATCCGCAAATCCGCTATCGGAGGAGGGGAGATAATTTCCATAGGCGAGATAACCATAAATAACAGCGAGCATGAAGTCACCGTGGCGGGACATCATGTACAGCTCACTCTAAAAGAATACAAGTTGCTCAAACTGCTCATGGAAAAGTGCAACAACGTGGTCACCAGAGAGAAGATTTTGAGCGCGGTATGGGACTATGACTATGTGGGAGAAACGCGCACGCTGGATATGCACATCAAATCGCTGCGCAGTAAGATAGCTCAATTCACGCCCGTGCAGTACATACACACAGTTAGGGGAGTGGGCTATAAGTTCTCCAAAAACAATCTGTAAATGCACAGCAAGCTGTCGCGTCAGATATTCTCGGTACTGAGCATAACGCTCGTTTTGGTAATTTTGCTCGCCTGCGGGGGCTACCTGCTGGCGAGCTATCTTACAATGCGCTCGTCTTTGAGCAATTTTGCCGAACAATACACCCGTCAACTGGAGGATATGGACTACGTCTACGAGCTGGAAAACAGTGTGAATATGTTTCCCGCCCGTTCCGTAATCATATTCATATACGGCAGCGACGGCACTTTGGTGGCGTCCAATGCGCCGCGCCCGGAAAATGAAAATTTGGGAGATTTACAGACGGCGGCGTCGGGCAAGGAAGTGTTCAATACGGTAAAACACGACGGCATAACCATGCTCGCGCTCACCGTGCGCGTAAGCGTAGACACAAATATCGACTCCTCCGGCAGGATATATCTGCGCAGTATGATGCCCGCCGACTGGGCGTCGGAGAACTTCTGGATATTCTTCGGCAGCAGCATAGGCGTGGCGGTATTTCTCATCTTCATGGCGATGGGCGTCACGAATTTGTATATAAAGCGCTCCATGCGCCCCTTGCAAGCGGTGCAGAAGGGATTGGAGGAAATAAATAACGGCAATTTCCACGGTATATCCATCAGCACCGATTACGACGAATTCCGCGGCATAGTGCAGCAGATAAGCGACATAAGCGAAAAGATATCCACGTCACTTGGCTCCATCAAGTACGAACAGCGTAAGGCGGCTTTTCTGCTGGACAACATCGGGCAGGGGATAATCGCACTCTCCGACACCCGCGCCGTGCTGACTTACAACAATGCGGTGCTTCGCATCCTAGGCTTGCAGGGCAACATCACCGGGCTTAGATTGGAAGACGTGGTGTACGACGAAAACGTTATAAATGCCGTCATCGCCACACAGATGAACGGGGAAAAGAACGGCTGCGAATTCAGAAAGAGCGGCAATGTTTACAGGGCGGAAACGCTTATCGCCAGCGGTTCTTGGTTTGAAACGTATAACACCTTTGCCATACTGCTCACCTTTACCGACATCACTCAGGAGAGCAGGTCGGCAGATATAAGGAGCGAATTTTTCGCAAACGCCTCTCACGAGCTGAAAACGCCGCTAACCGTTATCAAGGGCTATTCAGAACTGCTGGCAATGCCCGGACAGAGTGAAAAGAACATAGCGCGCTGCGTCAGGGAAATAGAAACGAACGCCGCCAAAATGGGCGTGCTGATAAACGATATGCTCTATATAAGCCGTTTGGACGCAAACATAGTGAATGAGGAAAAAGAGATGACCGATTTGGGCGCTATGTGTGCAAATATCTGCGACGATATGGATGGTGCGGCGCAAAATGCGGGGGTGAGCATACATTGTACGGGAGAAGCTTGCGCCGTGGTATATCCCAAGATGATGACCACCGCCATCACCAATTTGGTGAGCAACGCCGTGAAATATAATCGTGAAGGCGGCAGCGTATGGGTGACTGTGCGCGAAGAGGGGGGCTATGCGTACATCTCAGTAAAGGACAACGGAATGGGCATTGCCGACGAGGATAAGCCGCGCGTATTCGAACGCTTTTTCAAGGCGGACAAGGCGCATACGCGCAACGACGAGTTGAGCACGGGTCTGGGACTTGCCATAGTCAAGCATATTATAGTGAATATGCACGGTGGCGAGATAACTTTGGATAGTGAAGAGGGCAAAGGCTCGGAATTTACCGTGAAATTGGAGATTGGAAAGGAGGATAAGAAAGATGATATATCCGATGCGACTCAAACCGGCAACTAAGGACTACGTCTGGGGCGGAAGCAGATTGAAGAGAGAGTGGAAAAAGCCGGCAGACGGGGATGTGATAGCGGAAAGCTGGGAGCTTTCCTGCCACAAGGACGGATTGAGCGTGATAGAAAACGGCGAATACGAGGGGATGCCGCTGGGCGATCTTTTGGAGCATATGCCCATATACAAGGGCAAAAAATGCGAACAATTTGAGTTCTTCCCCATACTCATAAAGCTGATAGACGCAAAGACGAACTTGTCCATACAAGTGCACCCGTCCGATGAGTATGCGCTGGATAACGAGGGGCAGTACGGCAAGAGCGAGATGTGGTACATCGTGGACGCTCAAGAGGGTTCTGGCGTGTATTGCGGATTCAAAAAGCCCATCTCCGCACAAGAGTTGGAAGGCGCGCTCAAAGACGGGAAGATTTTAGAATATCTCAACTTCATACCCGTAAAAAGAGGGGACAGTATATATATTCCCTCCGGCACCGTTCACGCCATATGCGGCGGACTTTTGATATGCGAAGTCCAGCAAAACTCCTCGCTCACATATCGCCTGTATGACTACGATCGGGTGGACAAGACGGGGAAAAAGCGCGAACTGCACATAGATAAGGCGTTGCAGGTGGTCAATACCGCCGCCGTAACCAAGCCCAACCAAGACGTGGTCAGGGAGAACGAATGTGTGCGCAGACTGGCAAGCTGTAAGTATTTTACCGTGCGCGAGATCACCGTGGCGCCCGAATACAAGGGCAGGGTGGATGAGGAGTGTTTCCTATCCCTCACCTGTACGCGCGGAGACGGACTTTTGGAATGGCAGGACAGCACATTCACCGTGGATTTGGGAGATACCTTTTTTCTTCCCGCGGGATTGGGCGATTACACCTTGCGCGGCAACATGACGCTTATAGCGGCAAGCGTTTGAAGGGAGTGTAATTAAAAGATACGGGGAGGGCGACAGCCCTCTTTCTTTATTATATACGCGCGCGCGAGTATTATAATATTTTATCAATATAATAGGAGTATAAAAAGAGAAAAAGCTCGCCTTCGCAGACAAAAGAAACAGCACAAAGAAAGCACAAAAAAACGCCCGTTTACTCCGCTTTTTCTTCAAACAAATTTTGCGGCTTTCTCCGCTTTTTCTCCCTGAAAATCGAGAGGATTTTTCGTGAAACAACATCCGCTTGAAAAGGGCTTTTACTCCGCTTTTTTACTGTCGTAAAAAGCGTGCAAAAAGCAAAATCGTCCGTTTTTCAGCCATATTAGGCTGCATTGGGCGTCCAATCGCCCCCTGATTTGACTTTTGACGATTAGACGAGCGCGACTGTTTTTCGAAAAAATTATCGCCGTTTACTCCGCTTTTTCCCTATACGAAAAAGCACCGAAAGCACCGCGTAAAAACGAGTAGGGAAGGGCATGAAAAAACCGCCGCGTTTGCGACGGTTTCCTGTGTTTTTTCAAGTATGTATTTTACTCGCTTACGGTGAGGTCTTCGATGAAGTTCGCGCTTGCGGCAAAGGACTTGACCGATTCCGCGGAACTCTCCGCTCTCGCCTTGACGGAATAGCTCTCGCCCACGCCCAGCAGACTGCCGTCTGTCTTATACAGCTTGTAGCGGAAAGTACCGTTCTTTTCCTTGTCTATTATGATGGTACCCTGCTCGACGGCTTTCTTGAAAGCGTTGATGGAAGCCTTCTTGGGCTTGACCTTATAGCCTTCGGATTCGTAGAGTACTTGACCGTTATTCGCTTTGAGCTGGAACTTGTAGGGCTTGATGGGGTTGCTCTCGTCCAAGATGATAACATATCTGCCGCCTGCGGGCTTGGCGGGCTCATCGCCCAGCAGTATGATATTGTTTGCCGCTACGGGAGCTTCCTCTTTCTGAGGTGCAGCTTTTGCGGCTTTCTTCTCCTCTGCCTTTTTTACTGCCGAAGCGGGCTTTTTCTCCTCTGCTTTCTTTGCGGCTGCGGGCTTCTTCTCTTCCGCCTTCTTGGCTGCGGCTGCGGGTTTCTTCTCTTCCGCTTTCTTTGCTGTGGAAGCGGGTTTCTTGGTTGTGGCTTTCTTCTCCGTCTTCACGGTGGGTTCCTCCTTATTTTCTACGGGCGTTGCCGTGGTTTCCTTTTTGCTTGCGGAAGCGGGCTTCCTGGTGGCGGGCTTCTTTGCGGGAGTCTGCGTTGCGGCAACCTCCGCCTTTGCCGCTTCTTCGGCGGCTACGCGAGCAGCCTCTTCTTCGGCGGCTTTGCGAGCGGCCTCTTCTTCGGCGGCTTT
>CALWRK010000009.1 GCA_944383935.1 uncultured Clostridia bacterium | reverse complement strand
GAATTGGCGTTCTGTTCGTCGAACTCAACGGTGTAGCCGTCCGCTTCCAGCATAGTTTTAAGCGTGGATTGGAAGGTTTCCGCCGCCTTGCCGAGCGCGTCGTGCTGCATGGGCAGCGCGATACCTATGGTGAAGTCTGCCTGCGAGCAAGCGGAGAAGCCGAGCACGCCGGCAACTACTGCCGCTACTGCGACCACGGCGATTGCCGCGATAAGTAATTTCTTTCTCATAACATTTCCTCCAATAAGAAATTATCCATATTATAACATATCGCGCGCATAATTAAAAGAGATTTTAATATGTTTTATCGCGAAAAATTGTTGCTTTTACCACTTTTACTCTCTGCTGTTTGTGATATAATTAAGAAAAAGAGGTGCATTATGAAAAATTACGACATAGCCATTATAGGCGCGGGTCCCGCGGGCATGACTGCGGCGATATACGCCTGCCGAGCCGGCAAGAGTGCGGCTCTGTTCGAAAAGAATTACCCGGGCGGACAGATGGTGAACGCCCATATCGTAGACAATTATCCCGCCGAAGGAGAGATAGGCGGCTTTGACTTGGCGCAGAAGATGTTCGAGCAGACCATGGCAGCCGGCGCGGAATTCATAAACGAGGAAGTTACGGACATATCCCCTCTTGCGGACGGAGTGAGGATAGTTACGGCGCGCGGAGAGTATGCCGCTGCCGCCGCCGTCATAGCCACGGGCACGGTGCGCTCCCGGCTGAATATCCCCGGAGAGGACAGGCTGGACGGTAGAGGCGTTTCTTGGTGCGCCACCTGCGACGGCGCACTCTATAAGGGCAAGGACGTAGCCATAGTGGGAGGCGGTAACAGCGCCCTTTCAGAGGCGATATACCTTGCCGCCCTATGCAAAAGCGTGCATATAATCCACCGCAGAAACGCCTACCGCGCGGAGGCCTCCCTCGTGGAAAAATTGCGCAATACCCCCAACATCGTCGAACACTTGGAGTGCGTGCCAGAAGCGATAGAAGGCGGGGAGA
This sequence comes from uncultured Clostridia bacterium, assembly GCA_944383935.1. GTDB lineage: Bacteria > Bacillota > Clostridia > Christensenellales > UBA3700 > Alloclostridium. The sequence goes on along the minus strand of CALWRK010000009.1, from coordinate 22,695 downwards.
GCGTGAGCGGAATAACGCTTAAAAAGGGCGAGGAAATGCTCACCCTGCCCGTGGAGGGAGTTTTTGTGGCGATAGGCGGCAAACCCGACCAAAAACTGCTGGCAGGGATGGAAAAAGACGCCGGAGGATATGTAAAGACGGACGGAGAAATGCGTACCTCCCTGCCCAGGGTCTTCGCCGCGGGAGATAACATAAGCAAGCAGGTAAGGCAGATAGTCACCGCCTGTTCGGACGGCGCGATAGCCGCTTTGAGCGCGAGCGCGTTATAGGCACGCAAGTCCCGTGGCGGACACCGCTCCCGCCAAGGTGTCCGCGGGCATAACCGCAATGGCAAGGCTGGCGAGATACATCAGGTCGGACGGGCGCACATATTTACCCAGCCAAAAACCCGCGTCCTCGTACATCCTGCGAAATGTGCGGGCGTATATCCCCTCGTTTTCTTGAAGATTGTTCAATAAGTTCAGTAAATCCGTGCGATATTCGCCTATGACATAGGCGACGCGTTCGAAATCCGCGCCCGTTTTCAGGCGGGAGATAAGTCCCGTCTTGTCCCCTCCGCACAATTTGCCCAGCGCGGCGGCGCACTCCGCCCTGTCCGGAGGAATGCACACGTCCGCTCCCTTATAGGATAGCACGGCGGAATATATCCGAGTGAGTACGCGCGCACATATGAAACAGTTCTCGCTCACGCTTCTGCCGTCGTCGCTCACCGCCGACAGTATGCGCGCCAGCCATTCCGCGCTTCCCCTGCCCGTTATGCGCCTTTTTTGTTTTTCGATTGCCGCCTTTAACGAGTTCTCCGCCAGCCCCTCAGCGCCCGACATGAGCGCTCCCGCGCATATATCCGAAAGCTCCTGAGTGCAGCCTGTTTCCCTGCCGAATATGAGATGTTCGCATTCCAGCTCCGCGCAGTACAGCCTTTGCGCGGCGAGAGAACCGTATGCCGCCGCCTTTTCCCTGCCCGTACAGTTTTCCATGCGCCGTCTGTCCGCCACTATCGCGGAGGGAGAGGACGCTTCCACTCGTTCGGCAAGCGCGCCCCAGCCCAAAGTCGCCGTACTCTCCGCCGCCGGCAAAATGTCGGGCGAAGAGGGGGAGAGTATCCACGGCACGCCCCGCTTTTTCGCCGCATACTTGACTATATCCGCCATATCCGCCCCTCCCGCGCAGATTATGAGGCGCATATCCTCGGAAGCGCGGATTATCTCCTCCGCCGCTTCGTGCGAAGGCGGAGTGCCGTCTGCAAAGGAAAATCTGCTCACCTTGAATTTCCCCGCGCTCAACGAAGCTGAGATATCGTCTGCCAGGGACGTGTCCGCCAATTCGAATGCTATTCCCAAATGCCCGGACGGCAAGAGTTCCTCCGCGCAGGCGGATACGGACGCGGAAAAATCATCTGTTATAACGGCGCGCTTTATCTCTTCCACAACTTGTCCTCTTAAATTGATTACGCAGACAGCCTAGCATAAGCGCCGTGTATAATCGCGGCGCTTTTACTCTGAAAAGGGGGAAATAGCGGGAAAAAGCGCGCTTTTCTTTTGAGGCTATACCATAAGGCACAGCCATGCGAAAGTGAGCGTACCCGACTGCAACTCGCGCGCGTACGGCACCGCGGGCGCCATCTCTTCCAATAAAAGCAGCGCCGTTTCCGTAGACGACGCCAAAACCCGCCTGCACGCGGCGGCATTGCGCGGCGCAACTTCTTCCTCCCTCTTGCCGGGACACATCTTCTCAGCGCGTATCGTCAGCGTTTCGGCAAGAACGGACATCTTCCTCAAAAGCTCCCCGGAATGTGAAGAGCGCTCCGCAAAGGCGCGCATACACGCATTTATCCGCAAAAATGCCCTCATGCACTCTTCCGCCTTGTCTTTGAGATATTCCGGCACGGCGCAATCGCGCGCCGCCTCTCTCCTCTTGCGTGCCAGGGCGTACTCCTTGTTCATCTTCTCCATGCTGCCTTCATCGGGCAATTTGTCAAACTCGTCCATAACATCCTCCGCGATAAATATATAGCGTAAATTTATTCTTTATGACCGCGCGCGATTTATTATTGCAATTTTTCCCGAATGCGGTTATAATAATAGCGTATGGAAACTACCGTTTTAACACCTGTCCGTCTTTGGCAGGACTATGACTCCGTATCCGCGCCGCTGGAAACCTCCTTCCTGCGCTACGAAAAGCGGGACGGGATTACCTACATGGAAGCGTATATAACCGCTTTCACGCAAGAGGACGGAAAGGCGAGAACTTTCGTAAAGGGCTATATGCCCGCGGGCGCAAAGAGTTGCGCCATATTCGTGGATGACGCACGCTTTGCCTCCGTAACGGACGAATACCTCCGAGAGATGGCGTCCTTGGGCATATTCACCCTCACTTTCGACTATAACGGCAATACATCGGACAAGAGCGAGTTTTCCCACTACCCGGAAAGCATAGCTTATGCCAACTTCCGCGCAGACGAAGAGAGGTTGTATAGGGCGTTCCCCTCCTCCTACGACACCTGTATGTACCACTGGGTGCGTATGTGTCACAGGGTGATAACCTTTGCCCGCTCCATGTGCTCCTGCAAGAAGCTGTGCCTGATGGGATACGGCACGGGCGCGGACATCACTTGGCTCACCGGCGCGTTCGACAAGCGCGTGACCACCATAGCCCCCATACAGGGCGCGGGCTGGCATGAGGCGAAAAATCTGCCCAAGTATGCCGGAGAGGACAGCGATATCGTGCTAAGCGAGGACAACGAGGCGTGGGTGATAGGCTACGCCCCTCAGACGTATGCGAAATATGTGACCTGCCCCGTGCTCTATTTGGGCACGACCAACTCCCGTTTCTCCCCGTTGGACAGGGTGGAATCCACGCTGAAAGTCATAGAAAGTCCGGTGTACCGCTTCTACGACGCGGGCAGGACGACCACCTTTTCCACCGATGCGGTAGCCGCGCTCAAACGTTGGGCGCAGTGGCAGATCTTGGGGGAAAAACCGTGCGCCAAGCCGCCTGAACTTACATATGCGGGCGAGTGCGGAAAGTTTGAATTCAAATTGTCCAACCCCCGCAAGACGATAGAGTTACAACTCATCTACGCATACGACGAGGTCCACTCCGATCTGCGTCACTGGCGCACGCTGGACGTGACCCCCGCCGGCAAAGGCGTGGCGGAAGTCCCCGTCTACCCCTGCACGAGCATGGTATTTGCCTACCTGCGCGCGAAGTACGACGCGGGCGAGATATTCTGCTCCCCCATGCAAGCGGTGAAATTGGAAGACGGAGAGAGAATAAACTGCCGCAACACGCGCATACTCTACGACAAGCGGCATCCGCTCTCCGACTGGACGGTGACGGGCGTGCACGGTCTGGTGAACCCCTACGAGCCCAAGCTGGAAGCGGGCGGGCTGGATATACTCGGCCTTACCGCGGACGGCGGAGATCTCACTACCTTTGCAGCGGGCGACTTCAACCTCTCAAAAGAGGACGGAACCATGCTGCGCTTTGACATCTACTGCGCGACGGAACGCGAGGTGACGGTGGAGCTTACGGCGCTGAAAGACCGCAAGCCGGAGATATATAGAAATGTCGTACGCACTACGGCGGGAGAATGGACCACCTGCACCAGGGCGGCAGCGGACTTCAAGGACGAAAAGCTGCGCGCGTTAAAGCAGTGGAACGACGTAAAGCGCCTGACGGTAACAGACGTGAAGGGCGTGATGCTGAACAATATACTATGGACGTAAAACGCGCCGCCTTGGGCGATGTTGTGGTGATGAAAAAGCCCCACCCCTGCGGAGAGAACAGGTGGGAAGTGGTGCGCACGGGCGCGGACGTGAAGATAAAGTGCCTTGGGTGCGGCAGAGTGGTGATGCTGGATCTGCTCACCTTTGAAAAATCACTCAAAAAAGTGATAAAGCCGGTGGAAGATGACGGATAATTTGTCCCAAACGCAAGATCGGGAGGAGGATTCTCCCTATAAAAAGCGAAGAATAAACCGCGCAATAACCGCGGCGGTGGCGGTCATACTCGTAGTGCTTATAATAGCACTTATCGTCCTCTTTTTCGTGGTCACGCCCTATGTGGTGTCGGGTGAGAGTATGCTCCCCACCTTGCACGACGGCGACCACATCATGGTCTTAAAGGTGGGATATACGATATCCCGCGGCGACATTATATTATTCGAACGCCCCGGTTCGCAATATCCGCCCGTAAAGAGGGTGATAGCCGTGGCGGGAGATACGGTGAGCTTTGGCGACGGCGGCTGGGCGGTGAACGGTAGGCTGCTGTCTGAAGGATACATCTATACACAAGACTACGATGACGATTACCTCTCCCCTTTCACCTTGGCCGACCCCGACTTGGCGGCGCAACTGAAAGAGGGGCTGGTAATACAAGACGGCGAGCTCTTCGTGCTGGGAGATAACAGAAACAACTCTTACGATTCACACAGCTACGGCGCCATTCAAAGCGAGTGGTTGGTGGGCAAAGTGGTGAACGTATATTAAGGAGACATATGAAGGCGATTGTATCGGTTATAGGAAAGGACAAGAAAGGCATTATCGCGCGCGTATCGGGCGAACTTTTCGATATGAACATAAATATCGAGGACATCTCGCAGACAATTCTGCAAGACTACTTCACCATGATAATGGCGGTGGATTTGAAGGACTGCGCTTTAACCTTCGAACAGACTTCCAATAGGCTTGCCGAACTGGGTAAAAAGACGGGCGTGGAGATTCGCATACAGTCCCAGCAGATCTTCGACGCCATGCACAAGATAAGCCTTTCATCGGAGAATATCTGAGGTAACTATGTATACAGGCAGCGAAATTATAGAAACGATAAACATGGTGTCGCATCAGCATCTGGACGTGCGCACCATAACCATGGGCATTAGTTTGTTCGACTGTATAACAGACAGCGCAAAGCGCACCGCCGACAAGATCTACGACAAGATAATGAAAAAGGCGGGTAATCTGGTGTCGGTAGGCAACGCCATCTCCTCGGAAATAGGCGTCCCCATAGTGAATAAGCGCATATCCATCACTCCGCTCAGCCTTGTCACCGCCGCAAGCCGCGGTCACGAACAGGCGTTGCAGGCTTTGGATAGAGCGGCGTCGGAAACGGGTATAGACTTTCTGGGCGGCTACTCCGCCCTTGTACATAAGGGCATGACCCCGTACGAGCGCGAGTTCTTACTCTCTATCCCCGAAGCTCTTTCCACCACCTCCAAGATATGTTCCAGCGTGAACGTGGCTTCCACCAAGGCGGGCATAAATATGGACGCGGTGGCAATGTGCGGCAAGATAATCAAACAAGCCGCCTACCTCACCCGCGACACGGACAGCAGCGCCTGCTCCAAGCTGGTCGTATTTGCCAACGCCGTGGAGGACAACCCCTTTATGGCGGGCGCCTTCTTGGGCGTGGGAGAGGCGGACTGCGTGATAAACGTGGGCGTTTCCGGTCCCGGCGTGGTGGCGCACGCGCTCAAGCAGTGCGACGGCGCCAACCTCACCCAGATAGCCGAGGTCATAAAGGAGACCGCCTTTAAGATAACGCGCGTGGGTCAGCTGGTGGCAAAGGAGGCGAGCAGGCGCCTTAAAGCGGAGTTCGGCATAGTGGACCTCTCCCTCGCCCCCACTCCCGCCGTGGGCGATTCCGTGGCTCAAATATTGGAGATAATGGGTCTGGAAAGCGTGGGCGCTTACGGCACCACCGCCACCTTGGCAATGCTCAACGACGCAGTTAAAAAGGGCGGAATAATGGCGAGCAGCCATGTGGGCGGACTTTCCGGCGCGTTCATACCCGTATCGGAAGACGCCGGCATGATCCGCGCGGCGGAAGAGGGCTGCCTCACCTTGGAAAAATTGGAAGCGATGACCGCCGTTTGCAGCGTGGGTCTAGACATGATAGCCATACCCGGCGACGTAAGCGAAGAGATAATCTCCGCCATGATAGCCGATGAAATTTCCATAGGCGTGATAAACACCAAGACCACCGCCGTGCGCGTTATCCCCGTATACGGAAAGAGTGCGGGCGAGCGCGCCGTGTTCGGAGGGCTGCTGGGTGAAGCCCCCATAATGGAGGTCAACCGCAAATCCCCCGCCGTATTCATCAACCGCGGCGGCAGAATACCCGCGCCCACACATTCGCTGAAGAACTAGAACATGATTTTTGAGGGTCGGCATAACTTTATGACGAGCGATAGCGACCCTCAAAAAAAGTGATATTTTTGGCTAGCCAAACTATAAAGCCTTGAAGTAACCGAAAGGGAGCGCAAGGCTTTTTTCTTCGCAGAAGCTATTAACACGCCAAAAGTGGAGATTTGCCTCTCAAATCTCTTTGTGCGACAGCGGATAACACTGCGATACCCGAAAAGTATTTATCATTTATCCGCTTGTAAACCGGCGATACCTGAAATGCAAGGCAAACACAAAAAGGTGCCACTCAAAAATCATCTCATAAGTACTTTCACGCATATCAGCGCGATTGCGGTTGCAAAGAGCGCCAGATAAAATACTATTCCCAAGATGCTGCCTATGAGCATGGATCTCGAGCGCAGGGGATAGTTCTTGCGCCAGAGATTGCGCAGCGCAAAAGCCACTATGGGCGCAAAAAAGGACAGAAGTCCCCATAGAAAAGAGTACTTATCCTCACCGAATCGCGGACGATAGTCCGTGCCCTCCGAGCTCACTCCGAACACGGCGCGCACGGGCTCTTTTTCTTCCACCTCCTGCAAACGGCTTTCTTCTTCGCTATACTTTTCTTGCATATCAGATATACATTGTAAACATTACTGCCGCGGCTATAACCGTGAACAGGACGGACAATACGGCAGTTACGATTACGCCGATGATGGCTCCCTTTCCGCATGATTTTGCCCTTTGGGGATAGCTATCCTGCCATACGAGAAAGAGGATTAGCCCCACCACCGGAAAGAAGAAGGATAGCACGCCAAAACCCGTATTGGGCGCGTCGTCCGCAGCCGCCTGTTTGTGGGGATAGTAATTCCACGCGCCGTTCTGCCAACCGCCGGCGTGACTACCGCCATTTGCGTTTTGCTCCTTCTTCGCCGTATCAAAGGAAGAAGACTTCTCCTCAAACTGTTCCGCTCCGCAAAAACTGCAAAACTGCGAGTCGTCGCGGATCTCTTTTCCGCACTTATAGCAATACATACTTCCCTCCCGACAAGTTACCAACTATATGAGTAGATCATGCCCGAAGCCAAAATGCCCGAAACCGACAACGCCACTGTGATTATGATCATCACGACATATAGCGCCACCGACACCAAAACGCCTATTATGCATGACCTGGCGCGCTGAGGATACCTGTCCCTCCACACCAACCAGAGGATAAAGCCCACAACCGGGAAAAAGGCGGAGAGAATACCGAAACCTACGCTAGAGGAATCGTCCGGCGCGGTGTAGCTATACTGCGGCGGAGGCGTGGGCTGAGGCGCGGATTGATTGTTCTGAAAGCCGAACAAATCCTCCTGTTTTTGCCCTCCCGCTGCGTCCGCTTGCTGAGCAGCCCCGCAGTATCTGCAAAACTTGGCGTTGTCTTCTATTTGTCTGCCGCACTTATAGCAATACATATTTGACTCCTTTTATTCGTGCCCGCACCTAAGCTGAGCATATTTTACATACGATTGGCGAGAATCGTCGACCTTTTACTCGGCGAGATCCCCGACGGCATTATTATATGACTTTGCGCCATAGGCGGCTCAGTCTTATACTTTCAATATAAGGGCGGACGACGCATTCTCCCTGTCCTTGAACGGCTGCCCCGCGCTCTCTTTTCATGTCGTCAATCAAATTATAACATATAAATTTGCGTAATGCAATAGGCATAAAAAAGCCGCCCTTTCGGGCGGCACGGTCTTGTCTTAAAGCAAATTACTTGCCTTCGGGCATATTCTTCACCAGCTCTATGATGGCAACTTCCGCGTTGTCGCCTCTGCGGCCGCCCACCTTTATGATGCGGGTATATCCGCCCTTTCTGCCGAACGCTTCCGCGCGCTTGGCATAGAAGGGTGCGTGAACGTTGAACATCTTCTCTATGAGGGGGTGGTTTACGTCCTTCGTCCTCTCCTTGAATACGCTCATCTTTTCGCCTTCGGGCTTTTCCTCCCTCAGGTCGCGGAGATTCGCCATCATCACGCGGCGAGCATTCAACTTTTTGACGCCGTCGTTGACGAATTCCTTCTGCTCTTTCACCTTGGTGTCCTTGTTGGTCACGGTCTTGGTAACCTTGACGGTGTCCGTATAGGTATCCATGGCGAGAGTTATCATCTGCTCGGCGAGCTTGCGCACTTCCTTAGCCCTGTCCACGGTGGTTTCCAGCTTGCCGTACCACAGCAGCTCGGACGCCTGCGTGCGGATCATAGCCATTCTCGCCTCAGCGGTTCTTCCTAACTTTCTCATATCGCTTAAATAGCCTCCTACTCTTCCTTGTTGCGCAGGTTAAAGCCGAGTTCCTGCAACTTGTTCATAACTTCGTCGAGCGACTTCTTGCCCAGATTACGCACTTTGAGCATATCGTCTTCCGACTTCTTCACCAAATCCTGCACGGTGTGTATGCCAGCCCTCTTCAAACAGTTATACGACCTTACGGAGAGATCCAGATCTTCTATGCTCATCTCCAATTTCTTGGTTTGCTTTTCGTCGTCCTGGCTGACCAAGATCTCCTGCGTCTTCATCTTCTCCACAAGGCTTACGAATACGTCCACATAGTCGGACATTATCTTTGCCGAAAGGGAGATGACCTCCTTGGGACTTGCGGTGCCGTTCGTTTTGACATATACGGTGAGTTTGTCCAGGTTTATGTTCTGACCCACGCGTGCGTTCTCCACGGTATAGCTTGCCGCTTCCACGGGGGAGAAGATGCTGTCTACGGGGATGTAGCCTATGGGCTGAGCGTCATCCTTGTTGTCGTGTGCGCTTACATAGCCGCGTCCCACGCCTATGGTGATGTCCATTTCCAGTTTGGCGCCCTCATCCAGCGTGCAGATATACATATCGGGATTGAGGATCTCAATGTCTGAGCTGTGCTGGATATCCGCAGCGGTTACCACGCCGGCGTCGTATTTGCGGATGGTAGCTATTTGCTTGAAAGACCTGTCATCCGTATGCGCCTTGACGGCAAGACCTTTGATGTTGAGGATTATCTCCGTCACGTCCTCTTTCACACCTTCTATGGTGGAGAATTCGTGGTTGACGCCCGTTATCCTTATCCCTACGGGAGCCGCGCCGGGCAATGCGCCCAGCAGGATACGCCTCAAAGAGTTGCCCAACGTCTGACCAAAACCGCGTTCGAGCGGCTCTGCGACAAACTTGCTCTCTCTGCCTTCGACGATGTCCTCTACGTCTACGCGGGGCTTGATTATCTCTATCATTGTTTATATCCTCCCTATCTTACTTGGAGTACAACTCGACTATGAGGTGCTCTTCGATATGTTCGCCCACATCTGCTCTGGTAGGCAGTTCCACCACGGTTGCGGTGAGCTTTTCCGCGTCGAAGTTGAGCCATGCCGCGGTAGCATATTTTGCGGTGCCGTCCTTTATCTCGGCAAACACCTTCTTATCCGTCTTGTTCTCCTTAACGGCGATGACGTCGCCCTTCTTCACGAGAAAGGAGGGGATGTCTACGCGCTGACCGTTCACGGTGATAAGGCCGTGATTTACTATCTGCCTGGCTTGCGCTCTGGAAGCGGCAAGACCCATTCTGAACACCACGTTGTCAAGACGGCGCTCCAGCAGCACGAGCATATTTTCGCCCGCCATACCGCGCATCTTGCTCGCCTTGTTGAAGTAGCCCTTGAACTGCTTTTCGCACAAGCCGTAGAACCTCTTGGTCTTCTGCTTTTCTCTCAGCTGAGTGGAATATTCAGAAGCCTTCTTACGGGTATTCTTATGAACGCCCGGAGGATTGGGACGGCGCTCAAGCGCACACTTCTGGGAAAGGCATCTGCTGCCCTTCAAGAACAATTTTTCTCCCTCGCGCCTGCATTGACGGCAAGCGGGACCGGTATATTTAGCCATTTGAAATTACCTCCTCTTACAGTCTTCTGCGCTTAGGGGGACGGCAGCCGTTGTGGGGGATGGGGGATACGTCCTTTATAAGGGTGACCTCCAAGCCTGCGTTTGCCAATGCTCTAATCGCGGACTCGCGTCCCGAACCGGGACCGTTTACATATACTTCCACGCTCTTCATGCCGCAGTCCACCGCTACTTTTGCGGCGTCTTCTGCCACTATCTGAGCTGCGAAAGGCGTGCTCCTCTTGGAGCCGCGCAAAGACATCTTACCCGAGCTGGACCACGAGATGGCGTTGCCCTGGGTGTCTGTTATGGTTACAATCGTGTTATTAAAGGAAGCGTGAATATGCGCACAGCCTTTTTCAACACGGCGCTTTACGGTGGAGCGCTTTTTTGCCGAACTAGCGGTCTTTTTTGCTGCTGCCATTTTATACCTCCTTACTTCTTCTTACGGCTGACGGTCTTCTTGGGACCTTTGCGGGTGCGTGCATTCTGCTTGGTGGACTGACCGCGCACGGGCAGACCCTTGCGGTGCCTTACTCCCCTGTAACAGCCTATCTCCGTCAATCTCTTGATATTCAGCTTGATTTCACGATGTAAATCGCCCTCAACTAAAATATTGTTGTGGTCGATGTATTCCCTTATTTTGCTCACCTCGTCCTCGGTCAGATCTTTGACGCGGGTGTCGGGGTTGATACCCGTTGCGGCGAGTATCTTGTCGGATGTAGCCCTGCCTATACCGAAGATATAGGTGAGGCCTATCTCAACTCTTTTCTCGCGTGGCAAGTCCACGCCGGCAATACGTGCCATGAAATTACCTCCAAAATTTATCTTGCAATAATTTTAGTCGCCTTCAAGGATTGATAGGGGAGTATTTGCGGAATGTACCCTATTCAGCCGCATCCTCTTTGCGAATAATGCTATGGTATTATACCACCTTTTTCGCCGTTTGGCAAGAAATTTTACCCGATTGGGCAAAATTCACCGCTCAGCCCTGCCTCTGCTTATGCTTTTTATACTTGGAGCAGATGACCATTACCTTTCCGTCACGCTTGATTACTCTGCATTTGTCGCACATCGGCTTTACAGACGGTCTTACTTTCATGTTTTTATCCTCCTAGTTCTTGTTACGCCATGTGATCCTGCCCTTGGTCAGGTCATACAGGCTGAGTTCTACTTTTACGGTATCGCCTTCGAGTATCTTGATATAATTCTTTCTCAGCTTACCCGAAAGATATGCCGTGATCACGTGCGAGTTGGTCAGCTCGACCTTGAATTTGGTGCCGGGTAATACCTCTACCACCTTGCCTTCCGCCTCGATTACGTCGTCCTTAGACATTAGCGCCCTCCGTTTATTTGTTTGAGCACCTCCCGTATCTCTTTATCCGTTACGGTGCCCTTTTGAATGCTTTCTTTAAGCGCGCATCCCGCCTTTCTGAGATGGCGGACGTTCTTGCTCTTAGGCGAACTCACAAGCCGCCTCTTTCCGTCCGCTATGAGCGCGACGCTCCCCGCGCACGCCAGCACGATATGTGCCCTGCCCGCGTCGTGTCCCGCCCTGGATATAACTATATCTCCCGCTTCGGGTATATATTCCATATCCGCCTCACAATGACAAGATCTCACACCCGTCTTTGGTGATTACCACGGTGTTTTCGTAGTGGGCGGACGGTCTGCCGTCGCGCGTGACCACCGTCCAATCGTCGGCAAGCACTTTCACGTCGAATGTGCCCGCATTCACCATGGGCTCTATGGCTATGGTCATGCCCGCTTTCAGCCTCATTCCCCTGCCGGCTGTGCCGTAGTTGGGAACGGAAGGGTCCTCGTGCATATCCGTGCCTATTCCGTGACCCACCAGTGCCCTGACGACGGAAAAGCCGTGGCTTTCCACATATGACTGGATAGCCCAGCCCAAATCGCCCAGCCTGGCTCCCTCTTTGAGCACCTTTATGCCCTCGAAGAAGGACTGCTTGGTCACTTCCACTAACTTCTTTTTCTCCGCGTCCACCTCACCTATCATGAAGGTGCGCGCCGCGTCGCCGTTATAGCCCTTGTATATGGAGCCCACGTCCACGCTCACTATGTCCCCCTCTTTTATAAAGCGTTTGGGAGAGGGGATACCGTGCACCACTTCTTCGTTGATGGACACGCACGCCGAAGCGGGATAGCCCTCATATCCCAAAAAAGAGGGTCTTGCTCCGCAGGACGTGATGTAATCGTATACGAGTTTGTCCACCTGTGCGGTGGTCATCCCCGCCTTTATCGTCTTGCCCACCAGGTCGAGAGTATCGCGCACGATCATGTTCGCTTGGCGCATCAACTCTATTTCCTGTGCGGATTTAACAGTTACCATCTATCACCTTGCATACAAGTTCGAATGTGGCTTGTACGCCTCCGCTTCCGTCCACCGTATGCAACAATCCGCGTTCGGCATAGAAGTCTATGAGCGGCTTCGTCTGTGCCTCGTATACGCGCAGCCTCTCACGCACCACCTCTTCCCTGTCATCGTCGCGCTGATACAGCTTGGAGCCGCACTTTACGCAATCTTCCCTGTCGTAAGAGCTTGTGTGGTACGTTTCGCCGCACTTGCACATACGCCTGCCCGCGATCCTCTTTATCACGGCTTCGCTTTCCACGGCGATGTCTATTGCCATATCCACCTTGGAAAAGCCTTCCAGCGCCTGCGCCTGAGCTATGGTGCGGGGGAATCCGTCCAAGATGTATCCGCCCTCGCAGTCACTCTGCGCCAGCCTGTCCTCTACAAGCGCGATAGTAAGCTCGTCGGGGACGAGCTCGCCTTTGTCTATTATAGCCTTTACCTTTACCCCCAGGGGCGTGCCTTCCCTGATATTCTTGCGGAAGATGTCGCCCGTGGAGATGTGGGGCAAGCTGTATTTTTCTTTGATGAGCGCCGCCTGCGTGCCCTTGCCCGCTCCGGGCGCTCCCAGCAATACTATATTAGCCATTCCTATTTCAAGAAGCCCTTGTAGTGCTTCATCATGATCTGAGATTCCAGCTGTTTGTCCAGCTCCAAAGCCACGCTTACCACTATCAGCATTCCCGTCGCGCTGAACGCGGAGGACATACCTATATCCTGACCCAGCGCGTTAAACGCAAATGTAGGTATTATGGCTATGAACGCCAAGAACAATGCGCCGAAGAAAGTCAGCTTATTGTTTATCTTCGCCAAATACTCACTGGTGGGCTTGCCCGGCCTTACGCCCTGTATCGTACCTCCGTACTGCTGCAAGTTGCGCGCCACGTCCATGGGATTGAACTGTATCTGCGCATAGAAGTAGGCGAAGAATATGATGAACAGGAACAAGAACACATAATACACCGCCGTGCCCATGCCGATATACCTGTTCCAGAAGTTCGCGAACTCCGTGCCTTCGAAGAAGGATACGATTATCGAAGGGAACATGAGGAAGGAAGAGGCGAAGATTATGGGCATAACGCCGCTTCCGTTCACCTTTATCGGGATCACGGTGGACTGTCCGCCGTACATCTTATTGCCCTTTACCTGCTTGGCATAATTCACCCTCACCCTGCGCTCCGCGCCGTCGATAAACACGATAAACGCGAACAGGGCGACGACCACCAGCAGATATCCTATGATGTTCCAGATGTTAGTCGTGTTGTCGCTCACCGTGTTGAAAGCGCGAATGAGCGAAGAGCCGAAAGTGGCTATAATACCGGTGAAGATTATCAAGGAAGAGCCGTTGCCTATTCCGTATTCGGTAATCCTCTCCGACAGCCACATCACGAAGGTGGAACCCGCCGTGAGCAGCAGCACGATGACGATGTAGGAAACCCAGGGGGTGCCCCACACGGTGTCTACATATTGCCTGTATGTTACGCAGATACCTATTGCCTGCACGATGCCCAGGCCGATAGCCACATAACGAGTGATCTGAGTTATCTTCTTTCTGCCCTCTTCACCCGACTTGGACAGCCTGTCCAGCGGAGGGATAATGAGGGTGAGAAGCTGCATTATAATAAAGCTGTTGATATACGGCAGTACGCCGAGAGCAAACAATGTACCGTTTTGCAACGATCCGCCGGAGATCAGGTTCATGACGCTGATCAGGTCGTTCGTATCCGACGCGCTGGCCGCCTGCAATTCCGCGACGTCCAGCCCGGGCAACGGAATATAACATCCGATGCGGAATACCAGGAGAAGTCCGAACGTGATGAGGATTTTCTTCCTGATGTCTTTGTCTCTGAAAGCGTTGACTATCGTCTGCCACATATTACAACACCTCTACGCTGCCGCCTGCCTTTTCTATTGCCTCTTTCGCCGAAGCGCTGAACTTGTTAGCCTTTACGGTAAGAGCCTTAGTGAGCTCGCCGCCGCCCAAAATTTTCACGCCCGCATCTTCTATCTTGCTGAGGATGCCGGTGATGATGAGAGCTTCCGCGTCCACCACTTCACCGCTTTCGAATTTGGCTTCCAGCGCCTTTATGTTGACGATGGAATATACTTTCCTGAATCTGTTATTGAATCCGCGCTTGGGGATACGCCTCACAAGGGGCATCTGACCGCCTTCGAAGCCCGGCCTCACGCCGCCTCCGCTGCGGGCGTTCTGACCCTTGTGTCCCTTGCCGGAAGTCTTACCCAAGCCGGAACCTATGCCTCTGCCCAATCTTTTGGCAGAAGTCTTGGCGCCTTCTGCGGGTTTAAGTTCATGCATTTTCATAGCTGACCTCCTTAAGCCTCTTCCACCTTGACCATGTGGCTGACCTTCTTGATCATGCCGCGTGTGCAATCGGTGTCGGGCAGTATGTTGCTGTCGCCTATCTTTTTAAGACCGAGGGCGGCGGCGTTTGCCTTCTGGTTTTCCAATCTGCCGATAAGGCTCTTTACGAGCGTTACTTTGATCTTCTTATCTTCCATGCTGCGCCTCCTTACCCGAGAATCTCTTCCACACTCTTTCCGCGCAGCGCGGCTATCATCTCCGCAGTTCTCATCTGTTTGAGTCCTTCGAACGCCGCCTTTACGCAGTTGATCTTGTTGTTGCTGCCGAGCGATTTGGTACGCACGTCCTTTATGCCCGCAACTTCCATTATCGCACGCACGGGACCGCCTGCGATAACGCCGGTACCTTCTCCCGCGGGGAGAATGAGCACCTGACCGCTTCCGAACTTGCCTATGGCCTCATGAGGCACGCTGGTACCTACGAGCGGAACTTTTATCATGTTGCGCTTGGCGTCTGCCGTGGCTTTACGGATAGCTTCGGGAACTTCCGCAGCTTTACCCATACCTACGCCTACGCCGCCTTCGCCGTCACCCACGACCATGAGCGCGGAAAAACGCATAGTCCTGCCGCCCTTTACAACCTTGGTTACGCGGTTGAGGGCGATGAGCTTATTGGGCAGCTCGTTTTCCTTAACCTGAGGTTTATTCTCTCTTCTAGCCATTTTCTTCTCCTCCGTCAGAATTTGAGTCCGGCTTCCCTTGCGCCGTCCGCTACCGCCTGTACACGGCCGGTGTAGAGGTATCCGCCCCTGTCGAACACGACTTCGGTGATTCCCTTTTCAAGCGCCTTCTTGCCGGCAGCCTGACCTACTATTTTGGCCGCTTCCACTTTGGTCTTGCCCTCTACCATGGGGGCGATGTCCTTATCCAGCGTGGAGCAGTATACGAGAGTGTGACCCACGGTATCGTCTATTACCTGCACGATTATGTTGCGGGTGCTCCTGTACACGTTCAGACGGGGTCTTTCGGCGGTGCCGGAGATCTTGTTCCTCATCCTCGCGTGCCTCTTGATTCTGATGCTGTTTTTATCTATTTTCTTTATCATTTTCTTACCGCTCCTTATTTCTTACCGGCCTTCTTGCCTTCCTTACGGGCGATCACTTCGTCACTGTAACGTATGCCGTACGCATGATAAGGATCGGGTACGCGGATGGACCTGATGTTTGCCGCTATCTGACCTACCAGGCATCTGTCAATGCCCTTTACGGTTATCTCGGTTGCGGAGGGGCAATCGAAGGAGATGCCCGCAGGCTCTTCCACTTCCACGGGATGAGAATATCCCACGTTAAGCACTATCTTATTGCCCTGCTTTGCCACCTTGTAACCAACTCCGTTGATCACAAGACCTTTGCTGTATCCGTCTGTCACGCCCACCACCATGTTGGCAATCAGCTTGCGGTAAAGACCGTGCATCGCCTTAGTGGCTTTTTCCTCGTCGCTGCGGGTGCAGTGAACGACGCCCGCGTCCACTTTGACGGTTATCTTCTTGTTCACGTCCTGTTTGAGTTCGCCCTTGGGTCCCTTCACGATAACGGTGTTTTCGGGAGTTACCGTTACGGTGACGCCTGCGGGGATCGTGATGGGAAGTCTGCCTATTCTCGACATTTTATTACCTCCTTTACCAAACGTAAGCCAGCACTTCGCCGCCCGTATGAGCCGCCCTTGCCTGCTTATCCGTCATCACGCCCTTGGACGTGGAGATGATGGCAACGCCCATGCCGCCCAAAACCTTGGGCAGGTGATCGACGTCCACATACACGCGCAGCCCGGGTTTGGAGATGCGCTTGATGCCCGTTATAGCCCTCTGCTTGTTAGCGCCGTATTTAAGCGCGATAACCATGGTGGGGTAAGGGGCGTTTTCCTTCATTTCGTAGCCTTTGATATATCCTTCGTCCAAAAGAATCTTGGCGATGGCATCCTTCATCTTGGAAGCGGGAACTTCCACACTCTCGTGTCCCACCATCAGGCCGTTCCTGATGCGGGTGAGCATATCCGCGATGGGATCTGTAGTCATCATATTCCTTTACCTCCTTTACCAACTCGCCTTTTTCACGCCGGGGATTTCGCCCTTGTACGCCAACTCTCTGAAGCAGATTCTGCAAATGCCGTACTTTTTGAGAACGGAATGGGGTCTTCCGCATATTCTGCACCTGGTGTATGCACGGGTGGAATATTTGGGCGTTTTCTGCTGCTTGTTTATCATTGCTTTCTTAGCCATATCCTAATCCTCCTTTACTTGACGAAGGGCATACCGAGCAGCGAGAGCAGCTCCTTAGCCTCTTCATCCGTCTTTGCCGTGGTAACTATGCACACGTCAAAGCCGCGGACCTTTTCGATCTTGTCATAGGATATTTCCGGGAACACGAGCTGCTCCTTGATACCCATTGCGTAGTTGCCTCTGCCGTCAAAAGAATCCGAGGGCACGCCCTTGAAGTCCCTGACGCGGGGGAGAGCCACCGATACGAGCTTGTCGAAGAAATCGTACATCCTCTTACCCCTCAAAGTCACCTTTGCGCCTATCTTCATGCCCTCGCGGAGCTTGAAGTTGGCTATGGACTTTTTAGCCTTGGTGATGGCGGGAGCCTGTCCCGCGATGTCACGCAACTCCGCCACTGCCAGCTCGAAACTCTTAGTGTTGTCCTTCACGTCGCCCAGACCCATGTTGAGAACTATCTTAACCATCTTGGGCACTTCGTTCACGTTCTTATATCCGAATTTGGCTATAAGCGCGGGCACGACGGAATTCTTGTAAAGCTCAGCTATCCTGTACACTCTATCGGTTGCGCCTGCCTGCTCAACCTGATTTTGTTTTACTTCTGCCACTTATCTGTCCTCCGTTACTTCTCGCTGTCGTCTTTGGCGCTCTTTTTGGCAGCGCTCTTCTTGGTAGCGGTCTTGCTTGCCTTCTTCTTGGTGGCACGCACGCTCTTGCGCTTATCCAGGGACTCTCCGCACTTCTTGCATATGCGGGTCTTCACCTTCTTTCCGTTCTCGCCTTCCGAAACGGAAACGCCTATCTTCGTGGGCTTACCGCAGGTGGGGCAGATTATCATCACGTTGGAGATGTCTATTGCCCTTTCCTTTTCGATAATGCCGCCTCTTTGCTGGGCATTACGGGGCTTTACGAAGTGCTTATCGGTGGTAAGACCGCTGCCTTTGACCACGACTTTATCTCCCTTTTCGCCCTTTACGACGGCGACTACTTCGCCCGTCTTGCCCTTATCTGCGCCCGCGATTATCTGAACCGCGTCTTCTTTTTTAATAGAAATACTCATATTGCCTGCCTCCTCAAATTACCTCGGGTGCAAGGGAGATTATCTTCATATAAGTCTGCCCTTTATCCCTCAGCTCTCTGGCTATGGGTCCGAAAATACGGGTGCCTCTGGGCTCGCCGTTATTGTTGATGATAACGGCGGCGTTTTCATCGAATCTGATATAAGATCCGTCATTGCGCTGCACGCCCTTTACGGTCCTGACGATTACGGCTTTTACCACCTCGCCCTTCTTCACCTGACCGCCGGGGATAGCGCTCTGAACCGCGGCGACTATCACATCGCCTATGTTACCCGACCTGCGGAAGGAGCCGCCAAGTACCCTGATGCACTTTATTTCTTTGGCGCCGGAGTTGTCCGCCACCTTCAATCTGGTTTCCGGTTGTATCATGACTGCCTCCTTACTTAGCCTTTTCGACTATCTCGATAACTCTCCAATGCTTGTCCTTGCTCAAAGGTCTGGTTTCCATAACGCGGACCTTGTCGCCTACGCCGCACTGATTGGTTTCGTCGTGTACCTTGAACTTCTTGGTACGGTTGACTATCTTGCCGTAGAGGGGATGCTTTACGCGCTCCCTGATGGCTACGACGATGGTCTTGTCCATTTTATCGCTTACCACTATGCCCGTGCGGGTCTTTCTCAAATTTCTCTTTTCTTCCATGACCTATTCCTCCTTACGCCTTCTTCGCCTTCTTGGACGCCTTTACCGGCTCGGCGGAGATTCCCAGTTCCCTCTGACGGAGAACCGTGAGGACGCGGGCGATATCTTTTTTGCACTTGGTCAGCTCTTTGCCGCTCTCCAACTGTCCCGCCTTGTGCTGGAAGCGGAGATTGAACAGCTTTTCTTTGAGCGAGTTGTACTGCACCTGAAGTTCGGCGGTGGACATCTCGAAATAATTACTTGCTTTCATCGCTATCTGCCTCCTTTTCTTCTGCCACGTCTTTCTTGACTATCTTGCACTTGACGGGGAGCTTATGCATTGCAAGCCTGAGTGCTTCCTTTGCCGTTTCCTCGGGGACGCCGCTCAGCTCGAACATAACTCTGCCCGGCTTGACCACCGCCACCCAGTATTCCACACTGCCCTTACCGCTACCCATACGGGTTTCCGCAGGCTTCTTGGTCACGGGCTTGTGGGGGAATATGTCTATCCATACCTGACCGCCGCGCTTGGTGTAACGCGTCATTGCGATACGCGCCGCCTCTATCTGATTGGAAGTTATCCAGCCCGGCTCCATGCTCATCAGTCCGTACTCGCCGTACGCCACCTGATTGCCGCGCGTTGCCTTACCGGTCATTCTTCCGCGGTGAACGCGACGCCTCTTTACTCTTTTAGGCATTAACATTTGCGTTACCTCCCTCTTGCTTCTTGGACTCTTCGGACGCAGCCTTTCCCAGCACTTCTCCGTTGTATACCCATACCTTTACGCCGATGATACCAAAAGTGGTATGCGCCTCGGCAAATCCGTAGTCTATGTCTGCTCTGAGCGTTTGCAGCGGAATGGATCCTTCATGATACTTTTCGCTGCCGGCTATTTCCCTGCCGTCCAACCTGCCGGACACCATGGTCTTTACGCCCATTGCGCCCGCCTTCATGGCGCGGGTTATCGCCTGCTTCATCGCCCTTCTGAACGCTATGCGGTTTTCCAGCTGCTGGGCAATGTTCTCCGCGATGAGCTGAGCGTCCAAATCGGGCTTTTTCACCTCTATGATGTTCACGCTCACGTTCTTGCCCTTGGCAATCTTTTCTATCTCGGACTTGATGATATTGGCGTTCTCGCCCTTGTTGCCTATGAGCTTGGCGGGGCTGCCGCTATATATCTTCACGTTCACGATGGCATTGCTGTCGGTAAGCAGCCTGGTTATGGTTATCTTGCTTATGTTGCACTTATAGTACTTTTTCTTTATAAAAGTCCTGATGGCGTTATCCTCGACCAGGTTGTCGGCAAAGTGCTTCTTGTCTGCATACCACTGGGTATCCCATTCTTTGATAACGCCCACTCTCAATCCGTGGGGATTTACTTTCTGACCCATGTTCTACCTCCTTACTTTGCCTCGTCGAGAACGACGGTGATGTGGCTGGTGCGCTTGTTTATGCGCGCTGCGCTGCCCTTTGCACGGGGCATGATCCTTTTGAGAATGGGACCTGCGTTTGCGTAGCATTCAGCCACATACAGTGTGTTTTTGCTCATTCCCAGGTTGTTTTCCGCATTTGCAGCGGCGGATTCGAGCACCTTGATGACAGGCTCGCAAGCCGCCTTGGAGGTGTTTTTGAGTATAGCCACCGCATTCACATAGCTCTCTCCCCTGATGGTGTCCAGCACGATGCGAACCTTATCGGGAGATATCCTCACGAATCTGGCGGTAGCGTTGGGACGTCTATCGCGCTCTTCGCGGCGCTGTTTGGCCTTTTCTCTTATTCTTGTTGCCATTGTGATTACCTCCTGCCGGTCGTCTTTTCGCCCGCATGACCTCTGAATGTACGGGTGGGTGCGAATTCGCCGAGTTTATGTCCGACCATATCTTCGGTTACATATACCGGAACGTGCTTCCTGCCGTCGTGAACGGCTATGGTGTGTCCTATCATATCGGGGAAGATAGTGGACGATCTCGACCAAGTCTTTACAACTTTCTTTTCTCCGCCTTCGTTCATCGCCTCTATCCTCTTGATGAGGCGCTCTTCAACGTAAGGACCTTTTTTTACCGATCTGCTCATCTTTTATCTCCTCTTACTCAGTTAATACGCTTGATTATGAACTTATTGCTTCTGTTCTTCTTGTTACGGGTCTTGTAGCCCAAGGTGGGAATACCCCAAGGAGTAACAGGTGAAGGCATACCGACAGGGGATTTGCCCTCGCCGCCGCCGTGAGGGTGGTCGTTCGGGTTCATGACCACGCCGCGGACGGTAGGCCTTACGTTCATGTGGCGCTTACGTCCCGCCTTGCCCAGGTTGACCAGCTCGTGTTCGGTATTGCCCACGGTGCCTATCGTCGCCCTGCACTTCACAAGCACATATCTCATCTCGCCGCTGGGCAGTCTGAGAGTGGCGTACTTGCCTTCTTTTGCCATAAGTTGCGCGCTCACGCCCGCACTGCGAGCCATCTGACCGCCCTTGCCCGGATGCAATTCCACGTTGTGCACTTCCGTACCTACGGGGATTTTTTCGAGAGGAAGGTTGTTGCCCGCCTTGATGTCCGCGTTTTCGCCGCTGATGACCACATCTCCCTTATTCAGTCCGAGGGGGCAGAGGATATACCTCTTTTCTCCGTCGGCGTAGTTGAGAAGGGCTATGTTTGCGCTGCGGTTGGGGTCGTACTGTATGGACGCCACCTTCGCGGGTATGCCGTCTTTGTCGCGTTTGAAATCTATTACCCTGTATTTCACCCTGTTGCCGCCGCCGATGTGACGAACGGTGATCCTGCCGTATGCGTTTCTGCCGCCGGTGCGGTTTACCGTGCGCAGCAGGCTCTTTTCGGGCTTGTCGCCTGTCAGCTCCTTAAAGCTGGAAACGGTCATGAAACGGCGACCGGGCGATGTAGGTTTATATCTCTTTATACCGTCGTTTGCCATATTAAACCTCCTTATTATGCCAGGCTCTCGAAGAAGGAAATACCCTTGCTGTCGGGAGAAAGCATGACGATGGCTTTCTTGTACGCGGAGGTCATGCCCTCGCTGCGCCCCATTCTCTTCTTCTTGCCGTTCACGTTAATGGTGTTTACCTTAGCCACTTTAACTCCGAACACGGCCTCGACCGCCCTCTTTATATCCGTCTTGGTGGCGTTTTTCGCTACTTTGAAAGTGTACCTTTTATCTGCAATACCGTCGGTGGATTTTTCCGACAGGATAGGCTCGATGATTATATCGTAATTATTCATTATTACTCAGCCTCCTGTATCTGTTCGAGTTTTCTTACCGCCGCTTCGGTGATGACGCACTTGGTGTTTGCCACAAGGTCATATACGTTCACGCCCGCAGCCTCCACGACAACCACGCCGGGAATGTTGCGTCCGGACAGATATACCTTTTCGTCGTGCTCCGCCGTGACTATGAGTGTCTTGCAGCTCACGCCGAACTTGTCCAGCATACCGGCTATCACCTTGGTCTTGATCTCTTCCAGCTTTATATCGTCAACCACGATAAAATTGCCGTCGGAAACCTTTGCCGACAGCGCGCAAAGCGTTGCCTGCCTCTTCATTCTCTTGTTTATCTTCTGAGAGAAGTCGCGGGGCTTGGGTGCGAAAACCACGCCGCCGCCCGTCCACTGGGGAGCGCGGATGGAGCCCTGTCTTGCCCTGCCTGTACCCTTCTGCCTCCAAGGCTTCTTGCCTCCGCCGCGAACTTCGCTGCGTGTGAGAGTGCTCTTTGTGCCCTGCCTCTTATTGGCAAGCTGAGCCACGACCACCTGATGTACGAGCGGAGAGTTGAATTCAACGCCGAACACCGCGTCGCTTACTTCTATCTGGCCTACCTTTTCGGCGCTCATGTTAAACTTATCTATTTTCATGATAACTCCTTTACGCCTTCACGCTGTCCTTGACCACGACGAAACCGCCCTTGGGTCCGGGAACTGCGCCCTTGAGAAGGATGAGATTACGTTCGGTATCGACTTTTACCACGGTGAGATTTTGCACGGTAACCCTTTC
>CALWRK010000008.1 GCA_944383935.1 uncultured Clostridia bacterium | reverse complement strand
CCTTCGCCCACGCAGGAGGAGTACGCCTTCATGATGCCTATCACCCTGTCCAGCTTGCGGTTGGGCACGCCCGCGCCGATGGGGGCGTATGCCGCAATGGTGTTGGAAGAGGATGTATAGGGATTTATGCCGAAGTCTATGTCGCGAAGTGCGCCCAGCTGAGCTTCGAACATCACACTCTTGCCCTCGTCTATCGCCTTTTCCAAGAAGTCGGACACGTTGCATACATGGGGTTTGAGCCTTTCGCCGTATGTAGTCAGATAATTGAGCATATCCTCCATGGTGATGGGAGCGGCTCCGTACGCCTTGTTTATGAACAGATTCTTGTAATCTATTATGCCGGCAAGGCGCTTTTTTAGCTGCTCGGGATAGAACAGATCTCCCATCATGATTACCTTTTTGAGATACTTGTCGCCATAGACGGGCGCAATGCCGCGGCGGGTGGAACCATACTTGGCGTCACCCAGCCTGTCCTCTTCCAGGCAGTCCTGCTGAACGTGATAAGGCATACATATAACCGCCCTCTCGCTTATTTTCAGCTGCTCGGGACCTATCTCCACTCCGGCTGCCGCCAGTTTATCCATCTCGCCGCACAGGTGCTTGATGTCTATTACCATGCCGTTGCCCATCACATTCGTGACTTCCGGACGCAAGATACCCGAAGGTATCAAATTCAAGATGAATTTGCCGCGCTCGTTGATGACGGTATGACCTGCGTTGTTTCCGCCCTGATAGCGGCACACCACGTCATAGTCGCGGGAGATGAGGTCTACCATTCTTCCTTTGCCTTCATCGCCCCAGTTGATTCCCACTATTGCTGTTAACATATGCGTGCTCCTTTTGAGAAAATTTACTTTTTAAGCGTATACGCGCTGTTTTACTCCCATTCTATGGTTGCCGGCGGCTTAGACGTAACGTCGTAAACCACCCTGTTTATATGCTTCACCTCGTTTACTATGCGCTCGGAAATGCGGCTAAGCACGTCGTACGGTATCCTCGCCCAGTCCGCCGTCATGCCGTCCACGGAAGTGACCGCGCGCAAGACCACAGTGTAATCGTACGTCCTGCTGTCCCCCATTACGCCCACACTGCGCATATTGGTAAGCACCGCGAAATACTGCCATATCTCCGTATCCAAATTGTTTAAGGCTATCTCTTCGCGCAGTATGTAGTCCGCGTCGCGCAATATCTTCAATTTGCGCTCGGTTATATTCCCTATCACCCTTATGGCAAGTCCCGGCCCGGGGAAGGGCTGGCGCATGACTATGTTCTTTGGCAATCCCAGCTCAAATCCCACCTTGCGTACCTCGTCCTTGAACAGGTCGCGCAGCGGCTCCACAAGGCTCTTGAACTTGATCACGCTGGGCAGACCGCCCACGTTGTGATGGCTCTTGATGGTGGCGGAATTTCCCAGTCCGGACTCTATCACGTCGGGATATATAGTGCCCTGCACGAGAAAATCCACTTCACCTATCTTATTCGCCTCTTCTTCGAATACGCGGATGAATTCTGCGCCTATGAGTTTGCGCTTCTTCTCCGGCTCTTTCACTCCGCGCAAAATTTTGAGGAAACGCTTGGACGCATCTGCCAAGATGACGTTCATGCCGCGCTCTTCCTTGAACACGCGCATGACCTCTTCCGCCTCGTACTTGCGCAGCAGACCGTGATCTACGAAGATGCAGGTGAGATTGTCCCCCACCGCACGATGAATGAGCGTTGCCGCCACGGCGCTGTCCACGCCGCCGCTGAACGCACATAACACCTTTTTATCCTCGCCGATAAGCGCTTTCAGCTCCGCCACTTTATTCGCCACGAAGTTGCCCATCGTCCAATCTCCGTGCACTCCCGCCACGTTATAGAGGAAGTTGCGGAGCATATCTATTCCCTGCTCGCTGTGCACGACTTCGGGGTGATATTGTACGCCGTATATGCGCTTTTCTTCATTTCCGAAAGCCGCCACCTTGCAGGTGTCCGTGCTTGCAAGCACCTTGAAGCCTTCGGGGAGCGTTTCCACCCTGTCCGTGTGGCTCATCCAGCATACGCCATTGTCTTTCAATCCCTTGTAGATGGGAGAGAAAGTGTCGTAGCGCGCAGTTTGGCGCCCGTATTCGCGCTTGTTTGCGTGCTTGACCTCTCCGCCCAAAGTGTATGCGATAAGCTGTGCGCCGTAACAGATACCCAGCACGGGCACGCCCGCTTCAAGCAGCGCCTTGTCTATCTTGGGTGCGCCCTCTTCGTATACGCTGGAAGGTCCGCCGGTGAAGATGATGCCTTTGGGATTCTTATCCAAGATCTCTTTGGCAGACTTGGTGCAAGGGTACATTTCACAATACACGTTCTGCTCCCTGACCCTGCGGGCAATCAGCTGGTTATACTGACCGCCGAAATCGAGTACTACAACTAACTCATTATTCATTTGCTTTTCTTTATACTCCCGATGAACTTATTAACAGTATTTTTTGTCCAAGTGTATACGTTGATAAAGAAGTTCTTTATCGTCCGATACAACTCTCTGATTGCGCCCACTTCCGCGCGCATAAACAGTATGCACGGCGGCACGCAGACCATCATTATTATCAAATTCTTCAACATATCCGACGTGAGCGACGTTATGGAGAAGAACTCCCTCGTCCAGTCCACACTCACGGCAAAGATGAGCACCACTAAGGCAAAACCTATGATTAGCATCCTGAGTTTTGTGTAGGGATAGCACGCCTGCAACAGCACTATCAGTGAGGAAAGCGCGGTGATGAAGAACGCCATTGTGGCTATCTGCGCGGATACGTCCAATCCTATATCCCTGTAAAGTACGCACGCTATGGTTACCATAAGCGTTATGGTCATGCCCGCGGGCAGCGCCTTTGAAAAGACCTTACTCAGGAAGTTGCCCTCCACCTTCCTGCCGTTGGGTTCGAGGGCGAGGAAGAAGGACGGGATACCCACGAACAGCGCGCTGATGAGCGTGAGCTGTATGGGTACGAAGGGATAGGACATCTGCAATATGATGCACATGAGAGTGAGCAGAGTGCTGAACGTGGTCTTGACCAGGAAGAGGGACGCCACCCTCTCTATGTTGTTTATTACCCTTCTGCCCTCCAAAACCACGCTGGGCAAAGACGCAAAGTCGCTATTCATCAGCACCAGTTGCGCCACGTTGCGCGCCGCTTCGCTGCCCGACGCCATGGCTATGGAGCAGTCCGCTTCTTTGAGCGCCATTACGTCGTTAACGCCGTCGCCCGTCATGCCCACGGTATGACCTTTGGCTTTCAAGCCCTGAACGAGTATCTTCTTTTGCTTTGGAGTCACTCTGCCGAAGATGGTGTACTTATCGCAGGCTGCGAGTACGTCCTCTTCCGTTTTGAGGGTGGTGGCGTCTATATAGCTCTCATAGCCCTTAACTCCCGCGCGCTCCGCCACCTTGGACACGGTGATGGGGTTGTCGCCAGAGATTATCTTTATCTCCACGCCCTGTTCCGCAAAATATTGCAAAGTGGCATTGGCGCTGGACCTTATCTTATCGGAAAGTATGATAAGCGCCACCGGTTTGAGCTTATCTTCCCTCACCGTTTCTTTCAAAGGCTGGGCGGAGTATACAAGTAAAAGCACGCGATAGCCCTGTTTTGTATAGTTCTCCACATCCTTTTGCACGAGAGAGTAGCGCTCTTTGAGCACGAATTCGGGCGCGCCCACGATAAATCTGCCCTTATCTCCGAAGTCCGCTCCGCTCCACTTGCGGGCGGAGGAAAAAGGCACGGTGGAGAGGTGGCTCCACACCGTTTCTCCCTTGAAATAGTCGGCAAACGCTTCGAAAGTGGAGCCGCTTGCCCCCAACGCATCCACCATGCTTGTCATTATATCTGTAACGGAGCCGAACTTATCCGAATATTGATGCACGCGCTCCACCTGCATACTACCTTCCGTGATGGTGCCCGTCTTATCCAGACACAGCATATCCACGCGAGCCAGCGTTTCTATCGAATACAGATCTTGCACCAGAGTCTGTTTGCGCGCAAGTTTTATTACGCCTACGGCAAGGGCAATGGATGTCATCATCACCAACCCTTCGGGGATCATGCCCACTACCGACGCAACGGAGTTGGTTATTACGGAACTCACCTTCTCTGCCATGTCGCCGCTGGTGATGTTGAACATATCTAGATAGCCTATGCCCCTGTCCGCACAGTTGGTGAGATACATGAGTATGCCCATGGGGAAGATGGCTATGGTTACTATCCTTATTATCCAGTTGATGGAGCGCATTAGCTGGGACTTGGACTTTTTATACTTCTTTGCTTCCGAGAGTATGGTGGCGGCAAAGTTGTCCTTTCCCACTTTGACCACGCGCGCACGGCAAGTACCCGCCTGCACAACGCTGCCCGATAACAGCTCCGCTCCCGCAACCTTGTGTATGTCGTCCTGTTCGCCGGTGAGCATACTTTCGTTCACTTCGCATTCGCCGCTGACCACGACGCTGTCCGAAGCTATCTGCTCTCCCGCGTGTATCTCTATTATATCGTCTATGACGATGTCCGCCATATCCACCTGCTTTTTCTCGCCGCCGCGGATGACGCTGACCTTGGGCACGTTGAGCAGGGACATCTTTTCCAAAACCAGTTTGGAGCGGATTTCCTGCACGATACCCACCACCATATTGCATATGACCAATATGATGAAGGTCATGTTCTTTATGCTGCCGTATACGAGTATGAGCGCCGCCAGCAAAAAGTTCAAACCGTTGAACAGCGTTATTACGTTGGAACGGAAGATATTCAGATATGACTTGGTGACTATGTTGGGCTGTTCGTTATTCAACCCGCGATCAACGCGCTCCTGCGCCTGTTCTTCCGTAAGACCCTGTTCGGGGTCCGCCTCCACCCTCTCCAAGGGATAGTCGAACACCTTTATTTGCTTTTTCTTTTTGAAAAACACGCCCTTTGAACCTGTTTTATCCTCGGCGGGCGCTTCGTTCGCGGCGGCATCCTCATTTTCGACGGAGGCTGCCTCCTCTCCGACGCTTTCCTCCGCTATCGCCGCTGCCGGCAGAGACGCTTCCTCCGCCGCTATGACCGATTCCTCAGCCTCCGGCTGCGCCTTCTTGCGCTTTTTGCCCTTCTTTACGGCAGGCTCGTTCTCGGACTTTTCCTCTTGTAAGGAATTTTCACCGTTTATCGCCGCGCTCTCGCCCGACTCCTCCGCCGCAGGCTCTTCCTTTACGGAAAGTTTTACCTCTGCTTCCCCGGCTATCTCCTCCGGCTTTTCCTCCCACGCCTCCTTCTTCTTGCGCGGACGCTTTGCCTTAGGCGCGGGGGCTACGGAAGATTCCGACTCCTCTACCTGTGCGTTATTCAATTCCCCTGCGGTATCGGATTTAGACGCTCGCTCTTCTGCGGACGTAAGTTTATCGCCCGCAAGTTCTTCAAGCGGCAAAACAGCCGCGGGCTTAACCTCCGCGGACTGTAAATTTTCTCCTTTACCACTCTTCTTCCTCGTTGCCATACTAAGATAATACCATTATTGCCGCCGATAAGTCAATATATTATTAAATAAAATGCGTGCGCGAAATTTTATATCACAATATTTTCTATCACAATATTTACTCTATTTTCTCTTGCGCCGCGCTATCGGCGCGCCTTGAAGACGTTTTAGTCCGCGCTTGAACCCAAAACGAGTACTTCCGCGCCGTCTATCGCCTCTTGTATGAGGGCGTCTTCCCCTTCCAGCTTAGCTTCTTCCGACCTGGCTTCGTCCAGCTTGGGGTGGATAACGGGATTGCGCGGCAAAAATACCGTACAGCAGTCCTCAAAGGGCTGTTTGCTTATATCGTATGTGTCGATATGCTCCGCCTGTTCCAATATCTCCGTCTTATCCATGGCTATGAGGGGACGGAATACGGGCAAATCGCACACCGCGTCCTCCGTGGAGGTTATGCTCTCCATCGTCTGGGAAGCCACCTGACCCAAACTCTCCCCCGTGATGAGGCAGCCGCACCCTTCTGCCTTTGCCAGCCTTTCGGCTATTCTAACCATAATACGGCGCATGACCGTGATCATGAAATCTCCGTTACATCTGCGGTGAATTTCCTCCTGGATGTGCGTAAATCCGACCACATACAGCTTTATCTCCCCGCACCACGGCGTGAGTTTTTTCGCAAGGTCCACCACTTTCTCCTTTGCTTGGAGGCTGGTGTGCGGATAGCTGTGATAGTGCACGGCAAGCACCTGCATACCCCTCTTTGCCATGCGCCAGCCCGCCACGGGAGAATCGAATCCGCCGCTGAGCAGCAGCATCCCCTTGCCCGCCGTACCCACTGGCATTCCGCCCGCGCACGCGACGCTGCCCGCAAAGACGTATGTATAGCCGTTCTCGCGTATGTCTATGTTGACAACGTTCTCCGGTTCGTGCAAATCCACGGAGAGTTCGGGCTTGGCGCGCAGAATACGCGCTCCCGCCTCCACCGCTATCTGCATGGAGTTCATAGGCAGCTTCTTGTCCGCCCTCTTCACGCTCACCCTAAAAGTGCCTGCAACGGGCGCGCAGTCTATCGCTGCGGCATATATCGCCTCAAAATCCGTCTTGACCTTTACCGCTACGCTCAGCGAGTGCAGCCCGAATACCTTAGTGAGGCGTTCTATAATGGCATACTCGTCCGTAAACTTGTACTCTTCCACATAATATCTGTTTTGAGTGCGGGTGAATTTACACTCGAAAGGGGCGAGCGCACGCCTTATGTTGCGCGCCAAAACGCCTTCAAAATAAGAACGGTTCCTGCCCTTCAAAAAGAGTTCCCCATACCTGAGCATTATAACTTTATCCATAAAATATACCTCTCTACTTCTTCATGTATTCTCTCTGCTTTTTCACCGCTTGCACGAGCGCCTTACATCCGTTCAGCATATCTTCCTCCCCGTTCAAATCGCTCACGCTTAGGCGTATCATTCCCTCCGCATACTCCTCGGAAATGCCCAAAATTTCGGGTATACGCTTATCTACACTGTGAGATGAACAGGCGCTGCCCGTTCCTATCAATATGCCTTCATCGTCCAGCATATGCACCAAAACCTCTCCTCTAACGCCCTTTATCGCCAAAGTCAAAAAGGTGTCCAAACATTCGCCGCTCTTAGAAATTATAACCATATCGTCCATATTATTTTTGAGGAATTCTTCCGCCTTTTTCCTGCCCGAGGAAAGGGCGGTCGCCGCCTGCTCGTTCTTGGCATATACCATCGAAGCAGCCTTTGCAAACGCGCATATTCCCGCCACGTTCTCAGTGGCGCTCCTCACCCCCTTCTCCTGTCCTCCGCCGAACACGAAGGGAGAAAGATGCACGCTCTTTTTCGCATACAACGCCCCCACTCCCTTGGGCGCGTGTATCTTGTGTCCGCTCACCGAATACATATCCACGTCCGCGGCGCGTACGTTTATCGGCACCTTGCCGAACGCCTGCACTCCGTCGCTGTGAAAAAGCGCCTTGGGTGCGCGCTTTCTGACCATGGCGGAAATGGCGTTTAAGTCGTTCACCGCACCCGTTTCGTTACATATATGCATTACGGAAACCAGCAGCGTATCCGGGGTGAGCAGTCTGTCAAGTTTTGTCAAGTCCACCCTTCCGCAAGCGGTCACGGGCGCAAAGACCACCTCGTAACCGCGCCTTTCCAACTCCTTGGCGCACCGATATACGGCGGAGTGCTCCGCTCCGCCAGCTATCACCCTACCGCTCTTTTTTCGCATACTGCACAAGAGGGCAATGTTGTCCGCCTCGCTGCCCGATGCGGTGAAGTATATCTCGCCCGCATCCGCGCCCAGCTTTGCGGCGATAATCTCTCTGGCTTTTTTTACCGCCTCTTCCGCTTTCAAAGCGGCACGATAGCGCGCGGAGGGATTAAAATATAACTGTCTATTGTATTTGTCTATTATTTCTGCACACTCGTCATACATTTTCGTAGTCGCGGCGTTGTCCAAATATATCATCGTCCACCTCTTTATTCAGCATGGAGTACATATAGGCGTCCAAGCTGACTATATATCTCTTTCCCTCTTTTTCCAATTCGTATAGATCCGCGTGCGTATCGCCAAACAGTTTTTTACCCTCTGTCCCTTCATCGCACGGGGTAAGCGGCTGACCCGCGGTTAAGGTGAGCACCCTCTTGCTTTTTCCTATCACGCAATACTCTATCTCCACCCCGTTTGCGCTCAACGTGTAGCGATAGGAGTAGACCACCGCCAAAGATATACGGCGCAATATGAAATCCACCGCCGCAAGAGTTGCCGCCGCAGCGAACAAAATATGGTCAATAAGTGCGGAAATACACAGCACTATGGCGCCTATATCTCCCAAAATCGCAACTGTGAGCAAGATTGCGCGCAGCGGTTTTAAGGAATATCTTTCATATACCGCCTCGTAGATCATTTTATCTCCGCTATCGTCACTCCGTCGTCGCCCTCCCCGTACTTGCCGGTACGGAAAGACGCCACGCGCGGATGCGTCTTTAACATCTGTCTGAGCGCGCTGCGCAGCGCTCCGCTGCCCTTGCCGTGAATTATCCTCACCTCGTGCAGCCCCGCCATGGCGGCGTTGTCTATATATATGTCCGTATTATATACCGCCTCTTCACACGTCTGACCGCGCACATCCAGCTCGGCGCCCACCTGAGGACGGGCATAATACTCCGCCGTCTTGCGAGGCGCCCCCTTGCCGAAAGACTTGTCGCTCTGCGTCTTATATACGTCGCCGGCGGGTACGATTGTGGTGAGAATACCCGCTTTCACAGTGTATTCCCCTTTCTTATTCCTGCCCAGCACCGTCGCCTTTTTACCCAGCGATTTGACATAGACGGTATCGCCTTCTTCTATCTCCCCTTCCTGCTTCACCGCCCCCGTGCGCGAAGGCAACTCTCCCGCGCGCTCAGCCAGCTTGTTTTTCAGGCGGCGGGCTTCGAACAGGGCGCGCTCGTCCCCCTCTTTCACCTTTTGTTTTATCTGCTCCACCAGCTCTTCCGCCTCGTCCACATAGTCTGACAACAGTTCCCTGTAACCGCGGCGCATCTTCTCTTCCAGCCTGTCCTTAACCTCCTCCGCACGCTCGCGCACCATGCGCGCCTTGTCCAACTCTTCGCGGGCAAGTTTTTCCTCCTCTTGTGCCTTATCTCTCTCCGCACGGGCATTCCTCAACGCCGCCTCAGCCCCCGCTATCAGTTTAGAAAGTTCTCTTTTTTCGGGAGAAATCAACGCATATGCGCGATTTATCACGTCGCGCGGCATATTGAAACGTGAAGCTATCTCCAAGGCGTTGGAAGACCCCGCCACCCCGATGAGCAGCTTGTATGTGGGCGCAAACGTCACGGGATCGAAATCCATAGACGCATTTATCACCCCTTTTGTATGAGAAGAAAAGTTTTTCAGTTCGTCAAAGTGGGAAGTGACGATACACTTGCACCCCTTTTCAAGCAATTTTTCCACGCACGCCACCGCAAGGGCGCTACCCTCGGCAGGATCTGTTCCCGCCCCCAGTTCATCCAGCAAAACCAAGCTGCCACCGTCTGCGTTTTGCAGAATGTGCGCCACGTTGACCACATGGGAAGAAAAGGTGGAGAGTGCAAGTTCAATTGATTGATCGTCGCCTATATCGCTGAACACCTCGGAAAAGTAGGACATACGACTGCCCTCTTCGCAGGGCAAAAACAGCCCGCACGCACTCATCAGCGCAAACAAGCCGCACAGCTTCATCGTGACCGTCTTTCCTCCCGTGTTGGGACCGGAAATGATTATAACGTTATACTCTTCACCCAATTTCACAGACACGGGAACGACTTTTTTACCATCTATGAGCGGATGTCTGCCGCGAATGATATCTATCGTGCCGCCCTCTTCGTACACGGGTTTTATCGCCTTTATGTCGCGGGCATAGCGCGCGCGAGCAAAAATACAGTCCAACTGCGTGACCAGGGCGCAGGACTCGCCGATATGTTCGCCCGCGGCGCTTATATCGTAGGTGAACGCCTGCAAGATGCGCTCGCACTCCGCCTGTTCTTCCGCTTTCAACGCGCGGATTTCGTTATTCATCTCCACCACCGCATATGGTTCTATATACACGGTGGAACCGCTGGCGGATCTGTCGTGCAGCAGTCCGGGCACGGACGAGCGGCATTCCGCCTTTACAGGCAGCACATATCTGCCCTCCCTCATGGTTACGAGATTGTCCATGAGATATTTTGCCTCGCCACCGCTCAAATAAGCGTTAAGCCTGTTCCTGACCGCCGCAGAAGCGGCTTTGACGGAAGCACGCAGTCTGCGCAGCTCCCCAGAAGCGTCATCGGAGAGTTCGCCTTCTTGCGTGACGCTCTCCAATATTCGCTTTTCCAAAGAAGCGTCTACGGAAATTTTCGATGAAATATCGCGTATATGTTTGATTCTCTCATCGGGAACGCTCTCTATCGCACTGCGGCACAGGCGCGCGGTACGCATGGCTATTCCCACTTTTCTCACCTGCGCGGCAGTGAGAGTGGACAGCTTTTTCGCCTTTTCAAGACATTCGGATATGTCCCCCTGCGCAAAATCGGGCGAGGTGACATACTCGTGGAGAATAATATCCGCCTCCTCCGTCTGCTCCAAAAGTTTGAGTGCGGAAGCGTAGTCGGACGCAGGCGAAAAAGAACGCATGACGCTCACCGCAACCGCGTCATGGCAATATCCCGCCGCTATATTCAGCACTTTATCCAATTCCAGCGCCTGAAAACTCTTATCTTCCGTCATTTTACTCCTCTGAAAAGGTGCCCGCAGGTGACGCCCGTTTCCGCCGCTCCGCCCTCTTTGAAACGCGTGAGCGTGCGAGAAATATCGTCCAAAGGATATTTTACCATATCCAACAAAATTTTTCCACAAAATGCGCCGGATTTTACTTTGGAAGATATATCGGTGAGGGCGGGATTGAAAAGAGAGAAGTAACATGACGAAACCCTCACCCTGCGCAAGGCGTATGTGCCGAACCTATCATTGTATTCCAAATCTCCATTGTACAGGCAGTTTGAACAGCCGCCTCCCAAGTTGAGTTTAACGGGGCAGTGCGTGAGCGTCATCATCCTCACCCTGCCATAGGCGTAAACGACGGGAAGAAATAGGTCTTGCAACTCGTCCTTGGTCAACTCCACCGAAGCAACGTAGTCTGTAAGAGGCAGAAAGTTTATGCAATTATTATTATAGATATTCAACCCAACGCCGCCTATCGCCTTTACTCCATACTCCATGGCGAGATATATTGCTCCCAAGTTTTCACAATAAAAGCTCTCGAATTTTTTCGCGTGTCTATCCAAAAAAGCCCTCATAACGGACATATCCTGTTTGCGAAGTATCAGAGGAATAGCCAAAATATTGCCAATATTATTATCGAATACCTTGTTTTTCATAATTATATCTAGGTCTTTCGACTTATAGTCGGAAATTTGATAAATGGCGTTATATCCCATATCTTTTACAACTTTTATAGCGTCTATACTATCTGCTATGACATATCCCTTCTTTTCCTTATCGTCAAAACAGCGCTTCCCTTCCCACGGCGCGGCGTTATATGAAGAGATACGCGTCAGGCGTGTTTGATTATAATTATTCAATATTTTCTCACGCAACAGAGATAGAACTTCCCTTCTCATATTGTTCAAAACAGACGCCGGAAGGAAGGCATTTTCCACATCTATACCCGTCACTTCACAGCAAAACTCCCCTTGCGATTTACTCAAAACGCGCATGGCGGAATCTGTGCCGTCCGTGCGAGCGGAAGGACAGGGCGCGGGGCTATACACCTCGGCTTCCGCGCCGCCTCCGCAGGCTCGGAGTACCGCCTTTTCCCCCTCTCTTGCGGTGAGGCGGAAGGAAGTGCGTATATATCTTTTGACCTCTTTCAACTCGTCCGCACGCGATTTGTCAAAGGTGACATACACCTTGTCGCCCGTCTTTATACCCTCGCTCTTGCAGGAGATACGCAGCAGTCCGCCTCTTTTATCCGCCTTTTCCACGGTAAATCCGCCTACTTCTTGCAGGGCGCGAACTATCTTTACGCCGTCGCCCAAGGAGATGTCCTTTGAGGGATATACGTCTATGTATCCTCTGCCTACATATTTTACTTTTCCGCTCTCTTCTCCCGTATTATTTTGAATTTTCGTAGATATGAGTTTATTTGAATCGTCCACACCGTATCCGCGAGTAAATCCTCCGCGGTTAAACGCGCGCAAAAGACGGGAGTCTTCATCCCCGCGCAGCTTGCCGTCTATGGCGGCGCGATAAGCGGAAACCGCCTCCGCGCAATAATATTCCGTCTTTAATCTGCCCTCCACTTTCAGGCTGTCGGCGCCCGCTTTTCTCAACTCCTCCACCCTGCCGAGCATATTCAGGTCGGCGGCGGAGAGTAGATAGCCGCTCTTACCATTGCAGGAGTACTTCAAGCGGCAAGGTTGATTGCACCTGCCCCTGTTTCCGCTGTCACCGCTCATGAAAGAGGACATCAGACAGCCGCCGGAAAAGCATACGCAGAGTGCGCCGTGGACGAAGACTTCCACTTCCAACCCGCATTTTTTCACCTCGCGTATGTCCTCAACCGTGCATTCGCGGGCGAGGACCACGCGCGTGAATCCCAAAAGTCGAGCCATTTCCGCGCCCTCGCGGTTATGGATGCCCATCTGCGTGCTGGCGTGCAGCGGAACTTTGCTTTTTCTGAATATATCCAGCGCGCCCAAGTCGGTGACTATAAAGGCGTCCGCACCCGCCTGCGCCGCGGTCAAGACGTACTTTTCCAGGCGTATAAGTTCTTTTTGCTTGATACAGGTATTAAAAGCAATATAGACCTTTACCCCGAAGAGGTGGCAAAAGTCTATATGCTCTTTGATATTTTCTATGGTGAAATTTTCCGCCTTGGCGCGCGCGTTGAACAGATCCAATCCGAGATACACCGCATCCGCGCCGCCGTATACGGCGGCTTTTAAGGCGGCAATGTTTCCCGCGGGCGCCAGCAGCTCCATTATCTCAAAATGGCTCCCAACTTATCTTTCAGGCGGGCGATTATCTTGTCCGTCTTTTCGGCGATCTCCTCATCCTTCAAAGTACGGTCGTCCGCGCGGAAGATCATGTTGACCGCCACGCTCTTCTTGCCCTCGCCTATGGCGGCGCTGCGATATACGTCGAAGATCTCCGCTTCGCGCATTATACTTCCACCCGCGTGTTTTACGGCTTCCAAGATGTCCGCTCCGCTCACGTCCTCATTCACGACAACCGCGAGATCGCGCTCAACGGGGGGAAATTTGCTGATAGGTTCAAACTTATATGCGGTCTTTTCATACTTGTTTATCAGATCTACATTTAACTCCGCGATGTAAATCCTCTCGGAAACGTTCATCGCCGCACACACGGCAGGATGCACTTCTCCCACATATCCCACGCTCCTGTTGCCTTTCATGAGATCCGCCGCCCTTCCGGGATGCAGATAGGGCACGGCGCTGCGCACATACTTCACGTCCACGCCGAACGCATTGCAGATGAGCTCCGCAACGCCCTTCATCGTATAGAAATCTTCCCCCTTGCCGTACGCGCCCAATATTATGTGCGTTTCTTCTTTGGGCTGAGTCATGATGGGCAACTCGCCCTCGGGCA
The DNA here is from genome assembly GCA_944383935.1 of uncultured Clostridia bacterium. GTDB lineage: Bacteria > Bacillota > Clostridia > Christensenellales > UBA3700 > Alloclostridium. Next base: position 10,548 of record CALWRK010000008.1, on the reverse strand, counting down.
GATATACCGACGCCATCTCGAACATACGCGCCGCCTTTTGCGATTTGAGTATGTTCGAAGAAAGGGTGCCCAACATGGAATATGCCAGCTGTGTGCGCATTACCGACATATCTTCGCCCAAAGGATTGACTATCTCCACCGCGCGGCGCAACGCACTGTCCTCCGGCAGACGCAGCACGCTTGCAAACGAGGGAGAGATAAAGGAATACGTCAGAGTTTCATGCATACCGCAGGATACGGCTATCTCCTTAATCTTATCTTCGTTGCGCTGAGCGCGGGTCTTGCCGCCCACCGTCTGGCGCCCCTTGTCCATGAGCGTGCCGGCTATCTTATCGTAGCCGTGATAGCGTATTATCTCCTCCGCTATGTCGTTTGCCGATTCCAAGTCGTCGCGCTCGGCGGGAGATACACAGATGAGTTTGCCGTCTTCCAGCTTCGCGTCTATTCTAAGGGAGCGGAGAATGTCCAGCTTCTCCTTATTGTCTATGGCTATGCCCAAGATGCCGTCTATCTTTTCGGGAGTGGTGACTATCGGTTTTTTCTCGGGAATTGGCGTGCATATGTCTATTACGCCCTTGGCTATCTTGCCGCATCCGAACTCCTGCACCAGGGCGAGGGCACGCTTCAATCCGAGAGGCTGGCAGGAAAAATCCACGCCCTTTTCAAAGCGGGCGGACGAATCCGACCTAAGCCCCAAGCTGCGAGAAGTACGCCTGACGCTGTCGCGGGCGAAACGGGCGCTCTCAAACACAACCATGGACGTATCCTGCCTGATCCCGCTGTTCATGCCGCCCATCACGCCTGCCACGGCGTTGGGCTTTTCACTGTCCGCTATGACCAGCATATTGCCGCTCAGAGTATACTCTTTTCCGTCAAGAGTAACTATCTTTTCACCCTCTTGCGCACGTCTGGCGATTATTTTTCCGCCACAGATGTCCCTATCGTCAAAAGCATGCATGGGCTGACCTATCTCCAAAAGCACATAGTTGGTTATGTCCACCATGTTGTTTATCGGGCGCAGCCCCACCGCTTTGAGGCGCTTGCGGATATATTCGGGCGAAGGAGCTATCCGTATATCCGTCACCGCCGCCGCCATATATCTGTGGCAAAGGTCTGGATCGCGCACTTCCACTGCCACGATGTCCTCAACCGACTTGGAGGAAGTTGCCGTAAAATCCGTCCTGGGTGCGCGTAGCGGCTTTTTCAGCACCGCCGCCACCTCGCCGGCTATGCCGTATACGCTGTTGCAGTCGGGACGATTCGCCGTAACGCCGATATCCAATATCACGTCGTCGTTGCCCAGCACGTCGTTGATGTCCGTACCCAAAGGAGCGGTTTCCTTATTCATAATGAGAATGCCGTACACTCCCGCGCCCTCGTAGTCCGCTTCCGTAAGTCCCAACTCTTCGCCGCTGCAAAGCATACCGCACGAATCCACGCCGCGCAACTTGCCCTTCTTTATCGTCTTTCCGTCGGGAAGGCGGGAGCCGTCCTTTGCAACGGGCACCAAATCCCCTTCCTTTATGTTGTTTGCGCCTGTGACTATCTGCAAAATTTCGCTCCCCACGTCTATTTGACACACAACCAGCTTATCTGCGTCGGGGTGCCTTGCTATGGAGAGTATCTTGCCCAAAACCACGTTTTTTATGTTCTCTTTCGGGTCGATGATCTCTTCCACTTCAAAACCCACGCCCACCAGCTTGTCCGCGAGTTCGCGCGCGGGAATGTCTATATCCACAAAATCTCTAAGCCAATTTATCGTTACTTTCATATCTCACCTCACTTGAACGCACGCAAAAATCTGACGTCGTTTTCAAACAAAATACGCATATCGGGTATGCCGTATTTTATCATGGCTATACGCTCTATGCCCATTCCGAAGGCAAAACCGCTGTATTTTTCCGGATCGATGTGACTCATCTCCAATACATGGGGGTTGACCACTCCCGCACCCAAGACCTCTATCCAGCCCGTGCCCTTACATATACGGCAGCCCTTGCCGTGGCATACCGAACAGCTCAAATCCACCTCCACGCTGGGTTCGGTGAAGGGGAAATACGAGGGGCGAAATCTGACTTTCGTGTTTTTATCGAACAACTCCTTTGCAAAGCACTCCAAAATACCCTTCAAGTCGCACAGCGTGATGTTTTCATCTATCACCAGTCCTTCTATCTGCTGGAACATGGGGCTGTGCGTGGCATCGTCGTCGGGACGATATACTTTTCCCGGACACACCACCCTGATGGGCGGCTTGCACTCCTCCATGACGTGGGCTTGAACGGGGGAAGTATGCGTGCGCAGCAGAATGTCGTTGCCCAAGTAGAAGGTATCCTGCATATCTCGCGCGGGATGATCTTTGGGAATATTCAGCTGGCGGAAGTTGTAGTAGTCCGTTTCTATCTCCGGTCCGTGTGCCACACTGAATCCCAGGGAGGTGAAGATGGATACTATCTCGTCTTTTACCAGCGTGCACGGGTGCAGACTGCCGCGAGGCGTGGCGCTGCCCTTCAAAGTGACGTCTATCTTTTCACTCTGCAACTTTTCTTCTTCGCGACTTGCTTGAAGGCAAGCCGTTTTTTCGTCTATGAGTGCGTTGATCTTATCGCGCGCCTCATTTACCAGCTTGCCCACGGCGGGACGCTCTTGTGCGGGATAGTCCTTCATCCCGCGCAAAAGTGCGGTGAGTTCACCGCTCTTTCCCAAGATCCTGACCTTTAAGGAGTTTATCTCATCCAAACTGCCGCACGCCTTGACGCCCTCGGCGGCGGCGGAGATTATCTCTTCGATCTTTTCCTTTACTGCCATAATATACCTCTCTTTTATAATAAAAGCGGACTCCCCGACATAGGGCGTCCGCACGCTGTACCACCTATTTTCACGCAAATATGCGCCTTTTTAAGATATAACGGTCTACCCGTCCTCCCCTACATATCAGGAAAGCCGCTCACGGGTGAATTCGCCTGCGCCCTTGCAATCCGCCCTTTCAGCCCATGAGGCGGAATCTCTTTTGCACTCAAACAGACCACGTTCCCGCTCTTCGCGTTTATATTATTTTACCATTAAAACGGACATTATGCAAGAATTTTAACGCTAAAAAGTGTTTTTATTCCGCCAAGCAGCCTCTCAGTTCGCAATCGGGCGCTTTTAAGAGGAAAAGTTCGGCAACTTCGCTCCCTTTTTGACATATATATAATGTATGCCGTATTATGTGGTTAGCTCGAAAAAACCGAAGGACAAGAAAAAACGTCGGCGTATGAAGGTTGTGGCAGCCCTTCTCGCGCTCGCACTGCTGTGCGCGGGCGCGGTCTTCTATTTCAATTCCCAAGCCAATGAGATTATAGAACAGCTCACCCGCGCCACTATAAGCAACCGCCTTACCGTAAAGATGAACGCCGCCTTCGACGAATTGATGGCGACTTTCGACAACTCCTACTCCTCCTATGTGCAGATAGAACGCAATTCAAGCGGAGATATAGCCCTGATTACGGCGGATATGGTCAAAATCAACAAGCTGATGGCGCAATATTCCACGATAGTTCAAACTCACGTCAGCGAAATAGAAGAAGAGGACATCACCGTCCCCATGCTGGCATTTACCGGCATCCCCCTCCTTTCTTCACTGGGCGAAGAAGTGAAATTGAAGATAGTAGCGGTGGGCGACGCACCGTGCTCTTACCGCAGCGAGTTCACTCAAATGGGAATAAACCAAACCTTGCACAGTATCTACATAGACGTGGCGGCGCAGGTGGAGATAGTCCTGCCCATAGAAAACATAGTCGTCACCTGTCCTTCGAGCGCGCTGGTATGCGAGAGTGTGATAGTGGGAAAAGTCCCCGAATTCTATCTGCAAAACGGCGTTTGAACGCCCGTTGTTGGCTGCTTATAAAATGGATACAATACCTTAAACCATTGATGAAAGGTTTAACTTCAACATATGAAACGAGAGAGGACATTTGGCAAAACGGCAATATTTACAGCCGAATAAACCATGCCGCGGCGCGCTTTCACGCCTTGCGCCGCTTTTTAGGCTTTTTGGCAATTTATATTCTAAATATTTATATTTTTCATAATATTTAATAACTATATGGCAATAATTTTTCTGTTTTATAACTTAATGTGATTAAGGTTTTAGCATTTTATTTTCTTATTTTTTCTAAAAAATTCTCTTTTCCTCTCAATCTTTCCCCTTTCTCTTGCAGTAACCGCCCCGCCGAGAGCTTATCGACTTCTTTCTTTTCGTCCCAACGAATACGCCACCGCCCTGCATAGAGCGGATACAACCTTTATACGCCTGTTCATGTTCTTCTCCCGTATTTTGTTTTATCTTATATATTCATCCCTATGCGCCATTCTGAAACCGTAGTGTTTCAATTTGCAATGCAGACAAAAGCGTGCGATACACACTTCCAAGGACAAGAGGTCATTGTTCAATTTCCCTCGTGTTCCCTCGCGCCGCCTATGAGCAGATATATCGCGCCAAATATCTTAGATTTTAAGGGGAATGGCGCACACACTCGTAATTGAGCGCTCAGTTTAAGTGAGGCGGAGCGTTTCACGCGCCCCCGCGAAAAGCGTCCGATAAAAGTTTTCCGCGGAGTTGAAAGCGATTATTTTATAGCTTCTTCGGCTTGGATTTGAAGATGAGCGCGACGAGAAAACCGAATACTATCGCGGCGGTAAGTCCCGCCGACACGCTTGCAAGTCCGAAGGTTACCGCATGGAACAGGCTTATCTTACTGCCGTCTATCGCCCCCTTAGCCAAAGATGAACCAAAGCCGGTTATAGGCACGGTTATTCCCGCACCTCCCCACTCCTTGATGTATTCAAATACGCCCACCGCTTCAAGCACCACTCCCAGCACCAGAAAAGTTACCAGTATGCGCGCAGAAGTCATCTTCGTCCTGTTTATGAGAATTTGACCTATAAGGCAGACCGCTCCGCCTACCAAAAATACCTTTCCATATTTAATCAGATATTCCCACCATTCCATATTCACACCATCTCCACCGCCACGGCATGGGCTATTCCCGGTATACTTTCCCCTTGCAAGGACGAGCCTTTGGAGAGCAATGCGCCCGTGGGGACGAGCAATACCCTCTTCATGTTGCCCGCCCTCATCTCTTTATATATATAGGCGGTAAAGACCGCCGCCAGACAGCCTGCGCCCGAGCCTCCCTGCATATCCTTTTGCTTATCCTTATAGATGAGCGCGCCGCAATCGTTCAAACAGCCGCCGAGGTCATACCCCTGCTTTTTGCACAGATAATAGAGGGTTTCTCTGCCGTATTTACCCAAATCCCCCGTGAAAATATAGTCGTAGTAGTCCTCTCCTCGTCCCGTATCCTTCAAGTGCGTGAGTATGGTATCAGCCGCCGCGGGAGCCATTGCCGCACCCATATTGTTGGCGTCACATATGTGATAGTCTACGATCTTTCCCACCGTGCAGGCAGTCAAGCACGGAACTCCCTCCTTGTAATTAACGCTCAAAAGCGCGCTTCCAGCCGCGGTTACCGTGTACTGCGAGGAAGGCGCGGGCTGAGTGCCCAACTCCAACGGATAGCGGAATTGCCTTTCCACCGCGCCGAAGTGAGAGCCGGTGCAGCAGATCACATTGTTCATGTTACCCTTGCCGATGAGAAAACTGCTCACGGAGAGAGCCTCTCCGAAGGATGCGCACGCACTGTAAACACCCAGACAGGGGATTTCGAACTCGCGCGCGGCAAAGGTGGACGCCACCAGCTGATTGAGAAGATCTCCTCCCACTATGCAGTCGATGTCGCTTCTGCCCAGATTGCTGTTTTCAATGACTTGTTCGATGACGAATTTGTGCATTTTGATCTCCGTCTTTTCGTGCGTCTTGCAGTCCCAATCATAGTCCTCCAAAACTTGGTCATAGTAACTTGAAAATCTGCCGCGCCCCTCATTGGGACCGACTATGGAGCAGGTATTTAAGATGTATATCCCCGCTTCGGGAAGATAAGTGTGTTTTCCTTTTCTCATATTTTATATTATTAGGGCGGCTATCATCATACAGCCGCTACGATTGTATAGATTATCCCCACTATGACGGACGAAACCACGCCCGTGACTATGACGGGGCCTGCGATGACGAACATCTTTGCCATAAGTCCGAAGATGATGCCCTCTTTCCTAAATTCCATGGCGGGAGAGGCAATGGAGTTTGCAAAGCCGGTTATCGGCACAATACTGCCCGCGCCGGCGATGCCGCCTATCTTGTCGTAGATCCCGAAGCCGGTAAGCAGCGCTCCGAAAAATATCATGGTCATGGACGTGAGCGCGCCTATCATGCTCTCTTCCGCTTCAGGCAGCAAATAGGCGTAGAGGTCGGTGAACCCCTGTCCTATCATGCAGATTATCCCGCCTATGCAAAATGCGGGGAGCAGAGTTTTCAGCTCACTCGTCTTGGGCGCGGTTTTAGACACATATTCGCAATATTCCTTGCCGTCCATCATCTACTCTCCTTGATTGAGGGCGGCTTGTATCGCACTTCCCTGTCCTCGGGATTGTTGCCGCGTACGGCGGCAGGCTTTATATCCGTCTTTCTCATACCATTATTTTGGGCAGGCGGCGGTTTTATATACAACCTGCGCTATACGACCAATAGACCTTTTCCGCCGGGTACTTCTATGTAAGGTATCTTTTGAATACCCTCGCGCGATGGCTGCGAGCTATCTTTTGTTTCCTCGACAGTAAAGTTAGGACGGCTTATATGAGCAGGATTCCGTCAAGCGGCTATACTGAAAAATGTCGCATCGGCTTTTTTGAGTGAGATTTCATGTAAGGGCGATACAAAAGAGGCGCCTATTGCACACAAGGACGCAAAAAAAACCGGAAGCCGCATTGAATGCGGCTTCCGTTTCGTAGAGAAAAACCAAACTATTTTTTTATAAGAGATTGACGGCGAGCGGAGGATTTTTCAAACTGCTTTACCAAACTCTCCTTATCCATATCCTCCACCGCGGCGCGGATGGATGAAAGCTGAGCGGTGAACATATCTATCGCCGCCAAGAGGTTCTCCCTATTGCCGATGAACAGCTCCTGCCACAGGTCGGCGTTTATCTCCGCGATGCGAGTGAGATCGCGGAAGCTGTCGCCGATAAAGTCGCCGGTATTCGAATCTTCCTCATCGCTGTTTATGAGGGATACTGCGAGCGCGTGCGGAAGCTGAGAGGTATAGGCGATGACCCTGTCGTGTTCGTCGGGAGTGAGGGTGCGGATTTTTCCGAAGCCCATGTCTTTTGCAAGTTGCCTGACCGCCTCTATTCCCTCCGATGAAGAGCGGTCGATGGGTGTTATAATAAAATTCGCGCCCTTTAATACGTCGGCGGAGGCATAGTCCAGACCTCGCTTTTCCCTGCCCGCCATCGGATGGGCGGGGACGTAGTCGATATAGTCGGGAAGGACGGCGGATATTTTTTGAGAATAGTAGCGCTTTATGCCCAAGACGTCGGTGACAAGACTGCCCTTTTTCATGAGTCTGCCCAAATTGCGAGCGCACTCTTCCGCACCGGTGGGATATACGGCGATGACGGCGATATCCGCGCTGCCGGCAAAATCTTCCGCGTTGGTGCTACCGCCCTTTATGATACCCATTTCAAGCGCCTTTTTTACGGAGCTTTCACTCCTGTTCACCGCATATACGTTCTTATATCCCGCTCCGGAAAGCGCCATGGCGTAAGAGCCTCCCACGACGCCGAGTCCTATTATCAGAATGTTTTTATCCTTTATATCCATAATATCGCCCCGATGGTTAATGTATGTTATATGCACTCAAATGCAATCACGCGCCTATTTATTTTTGTATGTTTTATGCACTAATATATATATTGAGTACATATATCCGTTAATTCCTTCTCCCGCAATGCGCGCAACGCAGGCGGGCGTGATTACGGAATTGCGACGAAAATCCTCGCGCTTTGTTATGTCCGATATATGCACTTCAACCGCGGGGATACTCACCGTTTTAAGCGCGTCGAAGATGGCGTAGCTATAATGAGTGTAGGCGGCGGGGTTGATGACTATCCCGTCCGTATTGTCATAGTAACTTTGATGTATTCTGGTGATTATCTCCCCTTCTCCGTTACTTTGAAAAAATTCCGCTTCCACGCCCAGATCTTTACAATATGCCGAGATGGTATCGCACAACTCGGCATACGTCGTTTTTCCGTATATGTCCGGCTCGCGTACGCCCAGCATATTCATGTTCGGACCGTTAATTATCAGAAGTTTCATGCAATACCTCCTCTATCTTCTTTAAGCCTTCTTCCACGGAAGAATTGTTGTCTACGATAAAGTGCGCGCTGTTTTCATACATACTCTTGCGCGCGTTGAATATGGAATACAGCTTGTCCGCGCCGCCCGACAACAGCGGTCTGCTTGAACAGTCCACATCCTTTATAATATTCTCCACGCTGCGATTGACATATATCACCACGCCGCTTGAACGCATGGCGTCGCAATTCACCGCCCGCGTGACCGCGCCTCCGCCCGTGGCTACCACCAAGTTCTTCTCCTTGGCGATATCCAGCATTGCCAGGGTTTCTTCTTTTCTGAAATAATCCTCCCCGCGCTTGAACATTTCGGGAATGGACATCCCCGCTCTTTTCACTATGTACTCGTCTGCGTCCACAAACCGTCTGCCGGTATCTTCCGCCAGCTTTTTGCCCAGCGTGGTCTTCCCGCAAGACATTATACCCGTGAGATATACGTTCCCGCCGTTTTTGACAAAATAGTCGCGCAGAAGTTGGTTATATATGGGGTCGATGTCCTGAGTTTGAATGTCCTCTCCCCTCCATATACTCTGAGAACCTATCCCCTGCGCCACCAGCATATAAAGTCCGCTGAACGCGCGGCAGCCGGCTTTGAGCGCACGAGATATGAATTGCGTCATTACAGGATTATATACCACGTCAGCCGCCGCTTCAAAGCGAGTGAATACGCCCTCTCCCGCCGCGCAGCCGTCCGTGTGAGGATACATACCCAAGGGCGTGGTATTTACGAGAAGATAGCCGCCCCCGCTCTCTTCCAGCTGCGGATAGGTGATATGTTCGTAGCCTTGCAGTTCCTCGTCCACGTCGCGGCGCACATATTGCACAATCGCGCCCATCGTTGCAAGCGCATAGAGTACGGATTTGGCGGCACCGCCGCTGCCCAAGACCACCGCTTTTTTACCATTTACGTCTATTCCGTTCTTTTTAAGCATGGCGGAAAATCCGTAGGGGTCGGTATTATATCCGATGAGCCTGCCTCCGTCATTTTTAATCGTGTTCACCGCTCCGATATGGCGCGCTTCCTCACTTATCTCGTCCAAAAGGGGCATGACCGTCTGCTTATAGGGGACGGTTACGTTTACTCCGTCGTACTTTTCCAACTCCTTACGCGCGCACACTATCTCCTCTCTGGAAAATTCGCGCACGCCGTATTCCCCCTCTATACCCATGCTCTTGAAGAACATGGAATGTATTTGCGGGGACATGGTGTGTGGAAGATGTTCTCCTATCACGCAATACTTATTCATCTATCTCACTCCTCGTATACTCGCCCAGCATCTTATAGTATCCGCAGTCGCAACGCACCAGCGAAAGCGCGCTCTCCGCCTCCTTGGCATTGCCGGATATATCCACATAGAAGATATATTCGCCCGGCTTGTTCTTTTGCGGACGCGATTCCATCTTGGTCAGGTTTATATCGTTGAACGCAAAATGACGGAGCACTCCGTACAGCGCGCCGGGCGTGTTTCCCAGCGTGAACATGACTGATATCTTATCTCCTTTTGCCGCATTCATATATGCGGAGATGACTATGAAACGGGTGTAGTTGTCGTTTTGCGAATTTATGTCGCGGGCGATTATTTCCAGACCATAAAGTTTCGCCGCCGACTGAGAACATATCGCCGCCTTGGACTTATCGTTGCTAGACGCGACGTACGCCGCCGCCTTTGCGGTATTGCCGAAGGGAATGGCGGTGATGTCCGGTCTGTCGGAGAAATATTCCGTGCATTGGCTTATCCCCTGCGGATGGGAATATATCTCCTTTATGTCTTTTTCCTCCGCTCCGGGTATGGCGGCAAGGTGCTGGCGAATCCTCTCCCAGCGCTCTGCAACTATAAAGAAATCGTACTCGCCCAAGAGGTCGTATACGTCGCTTATGGAACCGGTGGAGGAATTTTCTATGGGCACCACGCCGTAACTTATCTCCCCTCTCTTCAACTTCTCAAACACATCCCCGAACGTGGGGCATGAGATACGCTTTTCCGCCTCCGGGAAGAACTTTTCGCACGCCAGATCAGAGTGGGAGCCGCGATCCCCGAAGAAGCCCACAACCGCCCTTTCGTTCACGGTGCGGCGCGGATATTCCGCCTCGGAGGGAAAGAGAATGCGCTTTTGAAAATCCTTGTTTATGTCCATGATCGCGCCCATAAACTGCCTGACTTCCTCGCAAAAACGCTTGTCCGTGAGCATATCTTCCGCAGCGGCGAGCACCTGCTTTTCCCGTTCGGGTCTGTATACGGTCGTATCCCCGGAAGCC
>CALWRK010000007.1 GCA_944383935.1 uncultured Clostridia bacterium | reverse complement strand
GCGATTTGGCGGATATGCTGTAATATCGCAAAACGTCAATAGCGCCCCGCGCTCAACGCGCGGGGCTTTTTAATGGTACCCACACCGTACCGGGCGCAATTCTTTTTCGTATACTAGTTGTACCCGTAGAGGTCGAATTTTGTCACCAGGTCCGCCATAAAGCGGTTCAAGAGGGCGTCCTGAGGGCGGGATATGTCCGCGAACCACTCCGCCTCCGCCAGGGCGGCATAGCAGGCGGACTTGATCGGGTAGTCGGGGGAGAGGGGACGGAGAGCGGCGTAGTTTTTCAATAAGTTGTAGCGGTAGCCGCCGTTCTCGCCCAGCTGGAACAGCTCCAGCTCCGGATCTCCCCACAGGGAGTTTATGGGGTCTATCATGCAAAGGTAGCTTCCGCTGTTTATCATGATGTTTTCCGCGTTCAAGTCGCCGTGGATAAGGGCGGGGTAGGCGGGTTCGTCGAAGATTTTGTCGAAATACGCAAATACGTTTTCCAGCAGGAGGGGGACGTCTTTGGAAAACGACCCTCTTCTTGCGGCGTTTTCCGTCTTCAAAAATTGGCGAGAGGCTATGGCTTTATAACATTCGCGCCACGAGGAATATCTGCCGCCATGCAAGTCCTCTTCACACGATATTTGTCCGAATCCGGCGCCGCGGAGAGAGTGCAGTTTTGCTATGTCGGCAGCCGCCTGTTTTCCGATGCGCGTGAAGTTACAGCCCGATGGGGGCTTGGACGCGTTCACTCCGCATATGTATTCCATGACAAGGCAGTTTTCGCCGTAAGAAGAGTAAATTTTCGGAATCTTCACGCCGGAAGTTTCCAGGGCGGCATACCACAGCTTTTCCTTTTCCGCGTCGCCCGCGTTGTGAAAGACCTTCACCGCGGCGCGGTAGGGCGGGTGGGGAAAATTGGCGCAAAACACGCTCCCGAAAGCACCCGTTCCCACGCGGAAAAGGGAGTTTACGGTGGTGGAGAATACCTGTGAAATTGCCTGTTTTGCCGCACTTTCCATATCTTTATTTTAGCACAAAAAAGTGAAAAATTCAACAGCAATTATGCGATTTTTCGCCCCCTGCCTGCCGTTTTATAGGGGAAACAAGTTATCTTGCCGCCTATTTTTCCTCTGTACCGTCCTCATGCCGCTCTTCTTCGGGAGGCTTGCGTATCAAGACGGTGCCCACGTTAAAGCGCGCCGCCACCTTATCCAGCCTTATAACGTATGTGAGTATCACCGCGAGCACGCAGCCCGCAACGCCCTGCAATATGTCTATCGGCAGCTGCACTACCGCGCCCGAAAGGCGGGTGGCGGGAGAGTCGCCCTCTCCCCAGAAGAGCACGTTCGTGCCGAAGTATCCCACCGCCATCACCACGGCGGAAAGGACCATTGCCGCTATGCCCAAAACCACTTGTAAAGGGACGTGTTTACGCGCGATTTTGGGAATGACGTACTTGATAAGCGCTCCGCACAGCGCTCCCTCTGCCGCCTTTATAACCAAGGTAAAGGCGAAGGTGGCGGGGAATACGATCAGGTCGGCGAACATGGCTCCCAAGCCGCCCGCGATTGCGGCGGTTGCGGGTCCGAAGAGCGCGCCCGCGGTGAGCACCATCGCGTCGCCCAAGTTCACATACGCGGAACCCAAGTTGATTCCGATAAAGGTGAACGCCATCACAAGTCCCGTCATAACGCCCGCAGAGGCGATATTTAGGATGTAACGCCTGGATTTTGTCACTTGTTTCATAGGTCAAACCTCCGAAAGAAATCGACAAAATATTCCCGTTGAAAAAAAGCGCGTCCACCTAAATTGGGCAGACGCGCTTTGAAAAGCAAAGCTGTTTCTTTCCCGATCTGACTTCACAGGCGGTTGCGGAATCTCACCGCATCAACTGACGGGGCTGTAGGACTTGTCCGCTCATGGCGGCATTACCTCCGGTCGGCGTTTAGCCTGCCCAAAGAATATTTTGTTGAGATAAATATAACACTACAAAGGGGAGATGTCAAGGGAATTATGATTTTTTCAGGGCACTAAATGGCGATATGCCTACTTATGCGCCCCGAAAAATCCTCCTTATTGTCACCATTTCCTTTGTTTGAATATATTGGTATGTGCAAAAATTTTTCGACAGCATTAAATTCGGAGGCAGATTATGAGCGAGAACATCTATATAGACAAAGACGCCGTGGTGGAAGAGGGAGCTATTGTGTATCCCAACAACTATATAGGCGCGGGGAGCGTGATAAAAAGCGGAGCGGTGCTGCGCCCCAACAATATCATCGAGGGAAGTACGGTGGAAAAAGGGGCGGTGATAACCGCCAGCGTGCTGGAAGGAGCTTATGTGGGCGAGGGCGCGCAGGTGGGACCTTTTTGCTATATGAGGCGAGGCGCGCGCGTGGGCGCGAACTGTAAGGCGGGGGATTTCGTGGAGATTAAGAACGCTTCTTTGGGAGCGGGGAGCAAGGCTTCCCACTTGGCATATATAGGCGACGCGGACGTGGGAGAGGAGTGCAATGTGGGCTGCGGCACCATCTTCGTCAACTATGACGGAAAGCACAAACACCGCTCCACAGTGGGAGATAGGGCGTTTATAGGCAGTAACAGCAATATAATCGCTCCGGTGAATATAGGTGACGACGCCTATATCGCCGCAGGGACCACGATAACGGAGGACGTACCGCCGGCGGCGCTTGTCATAGGCAGATTAAGGCAGATAGTTAAAGAGGGCAAGGCGCTGGGGAAGTTCAAACTTCCCAAGGAGCGCCCCGGTCAAAATTGACGGCGCGGCTTTTCAAATAAGAGTGAGCGTGATATAATCGGAGGTATGAAAGTGGATTTGAAATTCGGAACGGACGGAGTAAGGGATATATACGGCGCAAGGCTGGAAGAGGCGGCGTACAATCTGGGACGCGCCATGCGCGGCGATGTGGTGCTTGGCAGGGATACGCGAACGTCCGGAGAGGCGCTGTCGCGCGCGTTTATTCAGGGCGCGTCGGATGCGGGCGCAAGAGTGTTGCAAGCGGGGATAATGCCCACGGCAGGCGTTGCCTATCTCACGCAAAAGGCGGGAGCACAATTCGGAGTGGTCATCTCCGCATCGCACAATCCGCCGGAATATAACGGCTTAAAGGTGTTTTCTTCTGAAGGGGCAAAGGTGAGCGATGAGGAAGAAAGCAGATTGGGAGCCGCCCTAAAAGTGCAAAATGTTCGAAAAAATTCGCCTTGCCGCGTGATCGAATACGAAGGGGCGAGGGAGGAATACATAGATTTTTTATGTAGCGCAGGGGAAAATTTGAGCGGCTGCAATATCGCCCTCGACTGCTCCAACGGAGCGGCGAGCGTGATAGCTCCCGAGGTGTTTTGCAGGCTGGGTGCAAACGTGGAGGCGATCAGCGTGGGTACGAGCGGTGCGGATATAAACGAAGGTTGCGGCGCGCTGCACGCGGATACGCTCGTAAGGCGCGTCCCCTCCGGCTTTGATTTGGCGCTCGCGTTCGACGGCGACAGCGACAGACTGATTGCCGCAGACAGAGAGGGAAATATACTGGACGGGGACAGAATAATGTATATTATAGCCGCCCTAACAATGCAAAAAGGAGTGAAAACGGACTGTGTCGTTGGGACGGTACTCTCAAACGGCGGGACGCAGGAAGCGTTTGAGAAGATGGGAATAGAGTTTTTGCGTGCCGACGTGGGGGATAAGTATGTAAAGATGCTTATGGACGCAAGCGGCGCGAAGATAGGCGGAGAACAGTCCGGGCATATCATTCTCTCCGATTATGCGCAAACGGGGGACGGAATACTTACCGCGGTGGTGCTGGCGACGCTGCTTAAAGGGAAGAGGGCGGCGGATTACGATTATCCCGTATATCCGCAGCCGGAAGTCAGTTTGAAAGTGCGCGACAAGGGCTCGGCGCGGGCGGAGGCGGTACAGGCGGTTGCGGAAGAGTGGCGAAAGCGCGGCGTGAGGGTGCTTGTGCGCCCCAGCGGAACGGAGCCGAAGGTGCGGGTAATGACGGAGTGCGCGGACGCGGAGAAAGCGGAACGGGCTATGGAGGAGATAATAAGGGCGTTGAAGTCGGCAGATATGTAGATGGATCAAAAGCCGCCGCATGAGTTGCGGCGGCTGCTTTTTTAATCGGATGGCGAATTGTATTAAGGCTTTTAGCCTTCTTTTTTTGCGTTTTGTCTTTCCAGCTTCTTGTAGTACGCCTTCTGACCTATATTCCTTATGTATGCGGATATTCTATCCGTCAAAGGTCGAGAGGGGACTTTGCCGTTGAAGGCATAGGGCTGGAAGATGTCCATATACGGTTCCAGTCGGCAGGAGGTTATCACCAAGCGCAGGGCGGTGGCGGTCACCTTTTTGAATACGGCTATGCGTTTGAATCCGATGGTAGTGCCCGAATACACCTTGCGCTCTCCCGAGGGGGTGACGGCGAAGAGGTCAAAGCTCTCTACGCGCTGAGAAAAGTCGCAATTTTCGCGCAGGAGTACCTTGTCTACCGCGGCGGGGGCGGAGAATTTTGCGGTTATCTCATAGCTGCCCGTTATCTCGGCGGCGCGATAAAAGCCGTCTGTATCCGCGTCAAGATTGGAAGAGGGGTGGTCGGTATCCTCGTTTTCAGCGGTATAGGTGCACTTTATCTTTTTTGCAAAATGATCTCTTATGCGTTGTCCCAGGCGGCAAAGGACTTTTTCATCCCTTTTGCATATCTGTCCCGAGGTGTCCGGGGGTACGTTCAAAAGGAGCAGGGAATTGCCTCCCACGGATGTGTAGTAGATATAGGTGAGGTTGTTCAGGGAGCGCACCGCGCAGTTTTCGCGCCTGTGCCAAAACCAGCCGGGGCGCACCGAAACGTCCACTTCCGCCGGGTACCATATGAAGGAGTCAAAGCGGGAGAGTATCTCTCTGCTGCCCAAATCCTCGCTCATCGCGTCCAGTCCCTTTTTGCGGAAAGAGCTGTCGTCCGCCTGCTGCGAGTTTTCCTCTATCTTTTGCACGTCGAAGGAAAATTCGGGGACCACGTTCCACTCGCTCTTGCGCGCCTGACCTGCCTCATTTCCCACCCAGCGCACGTCCGGACCGCAGTTGGATATGGCGCAATTCGGCTGCAATTTGCGCACGGTATCGTATATCCGTTCAAAGTCGTACACCTGTTTGGGCTTACCGTCCATATAGGAGCCGCAGGCGCCGTCCAGCCACACGCAGAATATCTCCCCGTAGCGGGTGAGCAATTCGGTGAGCTGACGGATATAGAAATCGTTGTATCCCTCCGTGCCGTATAGGGGGGAGTTCCTGTCCCAAGGGGATAGATACACGCCGAATTTCAGCCCGTACTTGCGGCAGCTGTCAGACAGTTCCTTCACCACGTCGCCCTTGCCGCCCTTATAGGGGGAGGATGCGACGGAATAGTCGGTGGTGTCCGTCTGCCACAGGCAGAAGCCGTCGTGATGCTTGCAGGTGAGGATTATTCCCTTTGCGCCCGCCGCCTTCACCGTTTCCGCCCACTTATCCGTGTCCTGACGGGAGGGATTGAAGAGGGAGGGCGGGTAGGTGCCGTCGCTCCACTCCTTGCCGGCAAAAGTGTTTATGCCGTAATGTATGAATACGTTGAATCCCAAATCCTGGAAATTCTTTTGAACGGGGCTGGGCACCACGGAGGTGTATAATCTCAGCCTGTCTTGCATTATCCTCTCTTCCATACGGATTACTCGCCCTTTTCGCCGTCTTCTTCCGGCTCTTCGTAATATTTTATCTCGTAGTTCACCCCGCCGGCTGCGTTCATTATCGCCCTGCCCATCGCCTCTACCGCCGCCACTTGCAACAGCAGAAAGTTGAGCGGACGCCTCACGCCCGTGTTCATGGTGAATACGGTGTCCCCGTCAAAGTCGGTGTGCACGGGGGAGATGTGTTTTGCGTATGCGTTATGGGTTATGCTTGCCAGTTTATTAGCCTCCACCTTGGAGAGTTTGGCGTTGGTCAAGACGCAGCCTATCGTGGTGTTTGCGCCCGTGAGCAGGGTGAGCCACTTGCCCTCTTTCAGGCAACGTTCGGTGTCTATGTGTTCGCCCTTGCTGCCCGTGGCGCCGGCGAGGATGTGCCCCTTGCCGTCCGTTATGTCGCCCATGGCGTTCACCGCTACTATCGCGGTGACCACGCAACCGCCCGCTTTAACTGTGGCGGCGCCCAGTCCCGATTTCTGCGCGTGGGAGACGCCGCGTATCTTGCCCACCGTCGCGCCCTTTCCCACTCCCGCCTGTCCGAAGACGACGTCCTTGTCGGAGGCGTTCTCACACGCCTTATAGCCCCAGTCGGCGGCAGGGTAGCGGTAGTCCTTGTCGTTGAGGTCGAAGATGACCGCGCCGCACACGATGGGCACTATCTTCTTGCCCACCTTGTAGCCTATGCCATGCTCGCGCATATATTCCATCACTCCGCAGGTGGCGGCAAGACCGTATGCCGAACCGCCGGCGAGCACCACCGCGTTTATCTTCTCCATCGCCTTTTCCGGCTTCAAAAGATCTGTTTCACGGGTGCCGGGCGCGCCTCCGCGCACGTCCGCTCCCGCGACGGCGCCCTTTTCGCTCATGATCACCGTAACGCCCGTATAGTCGTCGTTGAAGTGCCCCACTTTTATCCCCGAGGGGATGATTATCTCTTCCATTATCCCACGATAGAACTTATAATGTTTGCGTATCCTTGGGATACGATGGTGGCGGTGTATTTGCACAGATCTTCCAAGGGCATGGGATTTTCACTCCTCAGCCACTGTACATATACGTCCATCACGCCGCCCGTCATGAATGTGACCGCGACGCGCAGGAATCTTTCGTCCGATTCGGGGAACTTTTCCATCAGCTTGTTCATCACCTTGTCGATAAAGCACTTTTTCAGCTTGGGCAGGAAGGTGGTGGATATCTTGCTGTCGGAAATAAATCTGCCGAACACGGGATTTACGTCCGCTTCTTCCGTGAGCGCTTTCAAAAGGGGGTAGGGGTTGAGGGGGAGTTGTACGGGATCGTATTTGTTCACTATGTCGAACATGGTGTCGGTAGTGGTAGTTTCGATGTCTGCCAGCACCTCGTATACGCTGGTGTAGTGCAGATAGAATGTGGAGCGGTTTATGTCCGCCGTCTGTGTTACGTCCGTGACGGTTATCTCGTTGATGCGCTTGGTCAGGCTGAGCTGCATGAGCGCGTTTTGGATCGCCTTGCGCGTCTTGCGCGTACGTCTGTCTACTGTTCTTCCTATCATAAGTATCACTCCTTTTCGGGCACCTGCCCCATATTGCTTTATTTTAATATATCACACGCGCGGAGATATGTCAACAAAATGTGGAAAAATAGCATTGCAAATCGTATTTTGTGGAATTATAGGCACAAGCGATCAAATTCGGATTTCGTCGAAAATGAATATTTATGCAAAAATCGTATAAATATACAATTATACATAAGAAAATGTATAAACCGCCTGTTAATTTAGAAAATTTGAGGAAAATTATGAATATTTATGCTCAAAATGCTTGCCATATTCATACAAAGGGAGTATGATATTGCCATAACAAAAAAAGGAGACACAACAATGGGTGACATCAAAAAAGTCGTTCTTGCATATTCGGGCGGTCTGGACACGTCCATCATCATTCCTTGGCTCAAGGAAAATTACGATAACTGCGAAGTTATAGCCGTAGCCGGCAACGTAGGTCAGGGCGGAGAGCTGGAAGGCTTGGAGGAAAAAGCCAAAAAGACGGGCGCGAGCAAACTGTATATCGCCGACCTCACCGACGAGTTTGCGTCCGACTACATCATCCCCACCATGAAAGCGGGCGCGGTGTATGAGGGTAAGTATCTTTTGGGCACGTCCTTTGCCCGCCCCATCATAGCAAAGAAGATAGTGGAGATAGCTTTGGCGGAGGGCGCGGACGCCATCTGTCACGGTTGCACGGGCAAGGGCAACGATCAGGTCAGATTTGAACTTACCATAAAGGCTTTCGCTCCCAATATGAAGATAATCGCGCCTTGGAGAATTTGGAATTTGAAGAGCCGCGACGAGGAGATAGACTACGCGGAAGCGCACAACGTCCCCCTCAATATCACCAGGGAGACCAATTACAGCAAGGATAAGAACTTGTGGCACCTTTCACACGAGGGTCTGGATTTGGAAGATCCCGCAAACGAGCCTAACTACGACAAGATCTTGGAACTGGGCGTTACTCCGGAGAAAGCTCCCGACAAGCCCACCTATATCACCCTTTCCTTTGAAAAGGGCGCTCCCGTGGCGCTGGACGGCAAGAAGATGAAGCCTTCCGCGCTGATAGCGGAGCTGAACAAGCTGGGCGGAGCCAACGGCATAGGCATAGCAGACATCGTGGAAAACAGACTTGTGGGAATGAAGTCGCGCGGCGTGTACGAAACCCCCGGCGGCACCATCCTCTACTTCGCCCACGAGGTGCTTGAATCGCTGTGCCTGGACAAGGAAACGGCGCACTTCAAGCAGCACATCGCCCTCAAATTCGCAGACCTGGTATACAACGGTCAGTGGTTCACGCCTTTGAGGGAGGCGCTGTCCGCCTTTGTGGACAGCACCCAGCAGACGGTCACGGGCGAAGTAAAACTCAAACTGTATAAGGGTAACATCACCCCTGCGGGCGTCACTTCCCCCTATTCCCTGTACGACGAGGAGATAGCCACCTTCTCCGAGGACGAGGTGTACGACCAAAAGGACAGCGCCGGCTTCATCAACCTGTTCGGATTGCCCATAAAGGTCAAGGCGCTCATGGAGCAGAAGAACGGGAAAAGCAAGTAAGAGAATATATTTCAAGATGGCGGAGCGATAATGTTTCGGCGTTATCGCTTTTGCCGCATATATCGAGTATGAAGGAGGGCGTATGTCCGAGAAGATGTGGGCGGGCAGATTTTCCGCGAATACAGACGAGAGGGTGAACGACTTCAATTCGTCCATCCGCTTTGACTGCCGTATGTACGAGCAGGACATAAAGGGAAGTATCGTGCACGCGCGTATGCTGGCGCGCCAGGGTATAATCTCCCAAAAGGACGCGGCGGAGATAGAAAGAGGGCTATTGTCCGTAATGGAGGACATAAAGAGCGGCGCATTGGCGTTCGACCCCTCCGCCGAGGATATCCATATGTTCGTGGAGGCGGAGCTTACAAGACGGATAGGCGACGCCGGCAAGAGGTTGCATACCGCCCGTTCTCGCAACGATCAGGTGGCGGTGGATTTGAAGATGTACCTCAGGCAGGAGGCGGGAGCGCTTGCCAAGCTGGTCTTGGAGCTGGAAGATACGGCGGTGAACATCGCCAAAAAGCATACGCGCACCGTAATGCCCGGATATACTCACCTCCAACGCGCCCAACCCATCACGTTTGCCCATCATATGTGCGCCTATGCGGAGATGTTCCTGCGCGATGTGAAAAAGCTGATAAACGCGATGGACAACATGGACGAATGCCCCTTGGGCAGCTGCGCTTTGGCGGGCACTACATATAAGACGGACAGGGTATATACCGCAAAAGAACTGGGCTTCGACCGCCCGTGCGGGAATTCCCTGGACGGGGTGAGCGATCGGGATTTCGTAATAGAACTAACCGCGGTCATATCCCTGATAATGATGCACCTGAGCAGACTTTCAGAGGAGATAATCCTGTGGTGTTCGTGGGAGTTTAAGTTCGTAGAACTGGACGACGCCTATGCCACCGGCTCCTCTATAATGCCGCAGAAGAAAAACCCCGACGTGTCCGAGCTGATACGCGGAAAGACGGGCAGAGTATACGGCGATCTCATGGCGCTGCTCACCATGATGAAGGGGTTGCCCCTTGCCTACGACAAGGATATGCAGGAGGACAAGGAGGCGGTATTCGACGCGCTGGATACGGTAAAGATGTGCCTTATAACCGTG
This sequence comes from uncultured Clostridia bacterium, assembly GCA_944383935.1. Lineage (GTDB taxonomy): Bacteria > Bacillota > Clostridia > Christensenellales > UBA3700 > Alloclostridium. Next base: position 18,923 of record CALWRK010000007.1, on the reverse strand, counting down.
ATCCCCATGCTTCAAACCATGAAGGTGAACGAGGAGAATATGGCAAACGCGGGCAAAAAAGGCTTTATAAACGCCACGGATATGGCGGACTATCTGGTGAGAAAGGGGATGCCCTTCCGCACGGCGTATAAGATAACGGGCACGTTGGTGGCGCGCTGCGTAAAGGAGGGCATAGGCTTGGAAGAGATGCCCTTGGAAGAGATGAAAAAAGAGTGCGAGCTATTTGACGGGGACGTATATAAAGCGATAGATCTCATGACCTGCGTCACGCGCCGCGAAACGGACGGAGGTCCCGCCCCCGAGGCTGTGGAGAGGGAGATAGCCGCCTTGGAAAAGCGCGCCGCAGTCATGAAAGAGAAGGTGAAGTGATGGAAAAGATAAAAGCGGGCGTCATAGGCGCCACGGGATATGCGGGAGCGGAGCTGGTGAGGTTGCTTGCAAGGCATCCCCATGCGAGCATAGCCGCCGTATCCTCCGTGAGTTTCGAAGGCAAAAAATTGAGCGAGGTCTACCCGTCTTTGAGCGGAGTGTGCGATATGACCCTCTCCGGCGGGGAGGGTATGGAGAAGGAGTGCGACGTCATATTCGCCTCCCTTCCCCACGGACTTTCCGAAGAGTGGGCGGAAAGGTGCGTAAAGGCGGGGACGAAGTTTATCGACTTGGGCGCGGATTTCCGCCTGGACAGCGCGGAGGAGTACTCCAAGTGGTACGGGAAAGAGTACAAGTTTCCCCGTCTGCACGAAATGAGCGTATATTGCATACCCGAACTGCATCGCGCCGCCCTCAAAGGCAAGAGCATAGTGGGCAATCCCGGCTGTTATCCCACATCGGTGGCGCTGGCGATGGCGCCTCTTGCCAAAGCCCGCCTCTTCAAGGGGTTGATTGTGGACGCCAAGTCGGGCGTGACCGGTTCGGGCAGGGGACTTTCCGATACCACTCACTTCCCCAACTGCAACGAGGCGTTCTCTCCCTATAAGGTGGCGAGCCACAGGCATACGCCGGAGATAGAACAGACGCTGTCCAAGCTGGCGGGGGAAGAGGTGAAGATAACTTTCGTGCCTCATCTGCTCCCTCTTAACAGGGGCATCATCTCCACCTGCTATGCGGACATGAAGGAGTTCAAGCCGGCAAGCGTGTTGCACGAGATGTATACCCGTTTTTACGAGGGGGAGAGATTCGTGAGGATAATGCCTTTGGGGCAGTGCGCCAACTTGCGCAACGTGCGTATGTCCAACTATTGCGATATATCCGTGCACGCTGACGAACATACGGGACGGGCGATAGTCGTGGCAGCCATAGACAAGATGGTCAAGGGCGCGGCAGGTCAGGCGATACAGAATATGAATATACTTTTCGGTTTGGACGAGGGAGAGGGATTGGACTACGTCCCGCCCGCGTTCTAGGAGGTAAAATGGAGATTATAGAAGGCGGCATATGCGCGCCGCTCGGCTTCACCGCGTCGGGCGTGCACTGCGGCATACGCAAGAATAAGAGCAAGGAAGATCTGGCGCTGGTGCTGGCGGATTGCGAGTGCTCGGCGGCGGCGGTATACACCACCAACAAGGTGAAGGGCGCGCCCATACTCGTGACGAAAGAGCACCTGAAAGACGGCAAGGCAAGGGCGATTATATGCAACAGCGGCAACGCCAATACCTGCAACGCCGACGGAGCGGAAAAGGCGGAACGTATGTGCGAGCTCACCGCGAGCTATACCGGCGTGGACAAAGAGGACGTGATAGTGGCGTCCACCGGCGTGATAGGACAGATTCTGCCCATAGAGCCGATAGAAAAGGGGATGAAGTCTCTCGCAGGGCAACTCTCGGTGCAGGGCGCTTCCTCTGCGGCGCGTGCCATCATGACCACGGATACGGTGGAAAAGCAGTTCGCGCGCGAAGAGATAATAGGCGGGAAGATAGTGCGCATGGGAGCGATGGCGAAGGGCAGCGGCATGATCCATCCAAACATGGCAACACTGCTGTGTTTTGTGACCACAGACGCCGCCATAAGTCCCGCTATGCTGGACAAAGCCCTGCACGCGGCGGTGGCGGATACGCTGAATATGGTAAGCATAGACGGGGATACTTCCACTAACGATATGCTCACCATCATGGCTTCGGGTAAGAGCGGAATGAAGGAGATAGACGGGGAGGGGGAGGAGTACGACATCTTCCTCAACTTGCTCATCGCCGTCTTAACCGACGTATCCCGCGCCATAGCCAAGGACGGGGAGGGCGCAACCCGCCTGCTTGAATGCAGGGTGAGCGGCGCGCCGGATATTCCCACCGCAAAGAAGATAGCCAAGAGCGTGGTGTGTTCGTCACTGCTCAAAGCCGCCATATCCGCGGCGGACGCAAACTGGGGCAGAGTGCTGTGCGCCATAGGCTATACGGACGCGGATTTCGACATAGATAAGATAGACGTGGATCTAAGCTCCGTAGAGGGCAGTATAGCCGTGTGCAGAAAGGGCGCGGGCGTGCCTTTTGACGAGGATAGGGCGAAGAAGATATTGACGCCCGACGAAGTCACGGTAAAGGTGAATTGCAATCTGGGCAAGGGCTGCGCCACGGCGTGGGGCTGCGACTTGACTTGCGACTATGTGAAAATAAATGCGGATTACCGCACCTGAGGGGAGATATGAATATAGACATCAATACCAAAGCCACCATTTTAAGTAACGCCCTGCCGCACATACAGCGCTATTACGGCAAGGTGGTGGTGGTGAAGTACGGCGGCAACGCCATGCTCAGCGAAAAACTCAAAGACGCGGTCATGCACGACATAGTAATGCTTTCGCTCATAGGAGTGAAAGTGGTGCTGGTGCACGGCGGCGGTCCGGAGATAAACGATATGCTCAAAAAGACGGGCAAGGAGCCTGTCTTTGTAAACGGTCTGCGCTATACCGACAAGGAGACGGCGGACATAGTGCTCATGGTACTCGCCGGCAAGGTAAACAAGGGGCTGGTGAATATGCTGGAAAGCTGCGGCGGCAGGGCGATAGGCCTTTGCGGCTGCGACGGCGGCATGATAAAGGCGGAAAAACGCACGGGCGTGGATTTGGGCTATGTGGGAGAGGTCAAGGACGTGGATACCCGTCCCATTCGCGACGCGCTGGACAACGGCTATATCCCCGTGATCGCCACCGTGTCCTGCGGCGAGGACGGGCAGATATACAACATCAACGCAGACACGGCGGCGGCGCGTATTGCCGCAGCCCTGCACGCGGAGAACTTGGTGCTCATGACGGACGTGCGCGGACTTTTGATGGACAAGGACGATGAGGATACCCTCATCAGCGAAGTGAACGTGTCCGATGTGCCGCAGTTGGTGAAAAAGGGGATAATCTCCGGCGGCATGATCCCCAAGGTGGACTGCTGCGTGGAGGCGGTCAGACGCGGAGTGAAACAGTCGATAATAATAGACGGGCGTATCCCTCACGCCATACTTATAGATATGCTCACGGGAGAGGGTGTGGGCACGTTGTTTAGGTGAGTTATGACGGACGATATAAAGATAAAAGACAAAGAGTATGTGCTGGGAACATACGGCAGGTACGATTTGCACATCGTGCGCGGAAAGGGCGCGGTGTGCGAGGACGAGCGGGGCAAGAAATACATCGACTTGGGCAGCGGCATAGGCGTGAATTCGTTGGGCTACTGCGACCCGGGCTGGGTCAAGGCGGTGGAAAAACAGTTGGAGAGTTTGCAACACACTTCCAACCTCTACTACACCGCTCCCGACGCACTCTTGGCGGAAGAACTGTGCACGCGCACGGGCTATGAAAAGGTTTTCTTCTGTAATTCGGGCGCGGAGGCGAACGAAGCGGCGATAAAGACGGCGCGCAAATATTCCTTTGACAAGTACGGCAGAGGCAGGGATAAGATAATCACTTTGAATAAGTCCTTCCACGGCAGGACGATGGCAACGCTCACCGCCACCGCCCAAGAGGCTATGCACAACTATTTCTTCCCCTTTAACGAGGGATTTGTGTACTGCGAAAAGGACATGGAAGAGATAAAGGGTAAGGAGGGCGTGTGCGCCGTGATGCTCGAATTTATCCAAGGGGAGGGAGGAGTCATCCCTCAGGACGGGGAGTTCGTGCGCCAAGTTGCGCTCCATTGCGCCCAAAACGACATACTCTTCATCGCCGACGAGGTGCAGACGGGCGTGGGCAGAACGGGTAAATTTCTGTGCAGCGAACACTACGGCGTAAAACCCGACATCACCACCCTTGCCAAAGGTCTGGGCGGAGGTCTGCCCATAGGAGCCATGCTGGTGGGCGACAAGTGCAAGGATACCATGGGCGCGGGTACTCACGGTTCCACTTTCGGAGGAAATCCGGTAGTGTGTGCGGGAGCAAGATACGTCCTCTCGCGCATGGACGGGGAATTTTTGAGCGAAGTGGAGAGGAAAGGAGCGTTGGTGAAAAAGCTGCTTTCGGGCGCCGAGGGAGTAAAGAGCGTGAACGGCTTGGGACTCATGCTGGGCATAGAACTCGACGGAAAGAGTGCGACGGACGTGGTAAAAGAGTGCATAGCGCAGGGGGTAATTCCCCTCACGGCAAAGGACAGGGTGCGTCTGCTGCCTCCGCTAATCATCACCGACGGGGAGCTGGAAAAGGCGATAGGCGTGCTCAAAAAGGTAATAGCCGAATAAGCGTATCGCCGCGCGATAAAGCATATAATATACGGATATTATATTATAATAAATATCACTCTTGAAAAAGCGAGAAATTGTGCTATAATATAAAAAAGGTCAGGAGGAAAACAAATGAAACATCTTCTTAAAATGTCCGATCTTACCGCGAAGGAGATCACGGGGATCCTCAACCTCGCCGATCAGCTCAAATACGACAAAAAGCACGGCATTCCCCACACCTATCTTCAAGGCAAGACGTTGGGTATGATATTCCAAAAGGCGTCCACCCGCACGAGGGTCTCCTTTGAGGTGGGTATGTATCAGCTGGGCGGTAGCGCGCTCTTTTTGAGCAGTCACGATCTGCAAATAGGCAGAGGTGAGCCGGTGGAGGACACCGCGCGCGTACTCTCCCGCTATCTGGACGCCATCATGATCCGCACTTTCAAACAGCAAGAAGTGGAGGACCTTGCCAAATTCGGCACCATTCCGATAATAAACGGACTCACCGACTACGCCCACCCCTGCCAGGTACTGGCGGATTTGATGACCATTAGGGAGCACAAAGGTTCTTTGGAGGGGCTGAAATTCTGCTATGTGGGCGACGGAAACAATATGGCAAATTCACTTATAGTGGGCTGTCTAACCATGGGTATGAGGGTGTCTGTGGCGTGCCCCAAGGGCTTTGAACCGGCGCACGACGTGCTGGAATTTGCCGCCAAGTACGGGGATAAATTCCACCTCACTTCCAACGTGTACGAAGCCGCCGACGAAGCGGACGCGGTGTATACGGACGTGTGGGCTTCCATGGGTCAGGAGAGTGAGGCTGTTACCAGGAGAAAGGCTTTTGCCGGCTATCAGGTGAACGAGGACGTGATGAAAGTCGCCGCGCACGAGGCGATGGTCCTGCACTGCCTGCCCGCCCACAGGGGGGAGGAGATAACCGCGGAAGTCATGGACAAACACGGCGAGATTTACGACCAGGCGGAGAATAGACTGCACGCTCAAAAGGCGGTGCTGGTCACCTTGATGAAATGAAACTTACCGGCTACTCAGCGGGAGGATTCCCCGTATACAGGGCGGATTTCAAGGACTATTCGGAGGTGTCTTCCTTCTTAAACGAGGGGCGATGGGCGCTGAAAAGGATAGAATTTTTCTATCCTTATAAGCGTGAAGAGTTGCGCAACGTGCTCAGGAACGGATACTTTCTCTGCGCCAAGGACGGGGAGAAGATAATAGCCACCTTCGCGCTGGATACGGACAGGTCTTACGCCCGTCAGCTTGCCGACGTGATCAAAAAGTGTACGCTGGGCAAGCTGAGCGTGCCCTACGCCTACGAAACGTCCGGACTCATGGTGGATGAGAGGTACCGCCGCCGCGGCATAGCGGGAGATATGGCGGACGCCGTGATATCCATTGCGGGGGAGGTGTTTCCCGAGGAGTACCTCTGCGGCGTGGTACAGCTGGAAAACGTGGGCAGTATGTCCACCTTTCTTTCCCGCGGTTTTTTGCTGGGCGGCATATTCTCCATGGGCGGGGAGTACGACTTCGGTTACTTCATCCGCCCCTCACTTGCGCCCATGCCCGCCCCCTCGGGGGAGGAGGTGAAAGTGGCGTTTAGGGATATCCCCGGACACCTGCGCGCTCTGAATGCGGGAAAGCTGGGCGTCGGGATAGACGGGGAGTACATCGTTTACAGGTAAATTTGCCCGTATGCCGAGCGCAACGTTTTGCCGCACGTTTAATCGCGCGGCTTTTTTGTCGCTCAAAAAATTTTTCTTTATATCGGATAAAGGGTTGCAATACAATATCTTGTATGATATAATCAATTTGCAATCAAGATATTGCGGTTGTCCGTTCAGCCGAAATAGTATATTTTTATCACCGCAGGGTATAAAAACAGAGGGATATAATGTCCCCGTCCGCCTCGGCGATAAAAGGGAGTAGAGTTGCATTTGCAACAATGTTATTCCCCGACGCGGTAGTATAATCTATGTGTAAATAAAATTTGAGAGGTAAGATATGGAAGCCTGGAGAGACTTTGTAAAAGGCAACTGGAACAACACCATCGACGTGCGCGATTTCATCAATTTGAACTACACGCCCTACGACGGGGACGCGTCCTTCCTCAGCGGTCCCACGCAGCGCACTAAGACGGTGTACGCCCATGTGGAAGAACTGCTTAAAGAAGAGCACCGCAAGGGGGTGCTCGACGTGGATACGGAGCACGTTTCGTCTATTCTGGCTTTTCCTCCCGGGTATGTGGATAAGGACAGGGACATAATCGTGGGCTTGCAGACGGACGCACCCTTGAAGCGAGCGGTGAATCCTTTCGCGGGACTTAGGATGTGCAAGCAGGCGTGCGAGGCATACGGCTACGCCCTCTCCGACAAGGTGCTGGAAGAGTTCGCCTACCGTACCACTCATAACGACGCGGTATTCCACGTTTACAGCAAGGAGATGCGCACCGCCCGCCACACCGGCGTGATCACCGGACTTCCCGACGCATACGCCAGGGGCAGGATTATAGGCGACTACCGCAGGATAGCCCTCTACGGCATGGACTATCTCATCTCCCAAAAGCAGGCGGACAAGGAGGCTTTGCAGAAAAAGCCGATGACGGAGGAAAACATCCGCCTGATAGAGGAGCTGTATAAGCAGATAGACTTCATGAACAGGCTCAAAACCATGGCGTCCCAGTACGGCTATGACATCTCCCGCCCCGCACAGACGGCAAAAGAGGCTGTGCAGTGGCTGTACTTCGGCTATCTGGGCGCGGTCAAGGAGCAGAACGGCGCGGCAAACTCCATAGGCAGGATCTCCACTTTCTTGGACATCTACTTCGAGCGCGATATGCGCGAGGGTACGCTCACGGAAGTTGAGGCGCAGGAGATAATAGACGATTTTATAATAAAGCTGCGCCTGGTGCGCCATTTGCGCACTCCCGAATATAACGAGGTGTTCGCCGGCGATCCCACATGGGTCACCATGTCGGAAGCGGGCATCGCCCTGGACGGCAGACATATGGTCACGAAGAACGCCTACCGCGTGCTCAACACCCTCTACAATCTCGGCTCTTCCGCCGAACCCAATATAACCATATTGTGGAGCGAACAGCTGCCGGAAACGTATAAGAAGTTCTGCGCGAAAGTGTCCATAGATACCGACTCCATTCAGTATGAAAACGACGACGTGATGCGCCCCCTCTACGACGACGATTACGCCATAGCCTGCTGCGTGTCCGCAATGAAAGTGGGCAAGCAGATGCAGTACTTCGGCGCGAGGTGCAACCTGGCTAAGGTGTTGCTCATGGCGCTCAACGGCGGCAGGGACGAGATAAGCGGCGTCCAGGTGGGACCCAAGGGCAAGACCTTCAAGGAGGGCGAGCTCAACTACGACGAGGTAATAAAGGCGTTCAAAAAGTACTGCGCGTGGATGGCGAAACTATATGTGAATACACTCAACGTAATCCATTATATGCACGACAAGTACGCCTACGAGAGGCTGATGATGAGCTTGCACGACACCGACGTGGAGAGGCTGATGGCTTTCGGTATAAGCGGTTTTTCCGTGCTCGCGGACAGTTTAAGCGCTGTCAAGTATGCCAAAGTCAAGGCGGTGAAGGACGAGCGCGGACTTATTACCGATTTTGTGACGGAGGGGGATTTCCCCAAGTACGGCAACGACGACGATAGAGTGGACGACATAGCCAAAGCCATAGTGGAATACTTCTACGAGCAGCTTGCAAAGCACAAGAAGTACCGCGGAGCCGTAACCACTCTCTCCATTCTGACCATCACTTCCAACGTCATGTACGGAAAGAAGACGGGCTCCACCCCCGACGGCAGGAAGAAGGGCGAACCTTTCGCACCCGGAGCCAATCCCATGCACGGCAGGGATAATCACGGCGCGCTGGCTTCGCTCAATTCGGTAGCTAAGCTGAGGTATTCTTGCTGCCGCGACGGCATCTCCAACACCTTCTCCGTAACGCCCGAAGTGCTGGGTAAAGGGGAGGACGAGAGGGTGACGCGCCTCACGCATATGCTGGACGGCTACTTCGCCCAAGACGCTCATCACCTCAACGTGAACGTGCTAAACAGGCAGAAGCTGATAGACGCGATGAACGACCCCACCCTCTATCCCAACCTCACCATTCGCGTGAGCGGATATGCGGTCAACTTCAACAAACTCAATCGCGAACAGCAGCAGGAAGTGATAAACCGCACTTTCCATGCAAAACTGTAATGCAGGCTCCCGTACATTCGGAAGAAAGTTTCGCAACCCTGGACGGAACAGGCATAAGATATGCCGTGTTCTTTCAGGGTTGTCCCTTTAAGTGCGCCTACTGCCACAATCCCGATACTCAGCCCTTTGCGGGGGGCACTCCCGCTCAGGCAGACGCGCTGGTAAAGAAGATACTGCGCTACAAGACCTATTTCAAGGGCGGCGGAGGCGTAACTTTCAGCGGCGGAGAACCTCTCCTCCATCCGGAGTTCATACTCGAATGCGAACAAAAGCTGAAAACTTTCGGCATAGGCTGCGCCCTGGATACTTCGGGTGCAGTAGCGCTAAATGAGGCTGTTAGGGCGGCTGTGGACGCAAGCGAGATGGTCATTTTGGATATTAAAATGCCCGATGAGGAGGGATACGAAAGGTATATCGGCGGCAGCATAAAAAATCCGCTCGCCCTTTTGGATTACTGTATAAGCATAAAAAAGAGGCTGTGGCTCAGGACGGTGATAGTACCGGGGATAAACGATACCTTCGAAAAAATCGACGAGTATTTGAAGCTGTTGGGCAAGAGGGTGCTGTGTGCGGAAAAGTACGAACTTTTGGCTTTCCACACCTTGGGCTTTTCCAAGTACGAAAAGCTGGGCTGGGACAATCCGCTCAAATCCGTGCCCGCCCTGTCAAACGAAAAACTCGCGCTCTTACAGGCGCACTTGGACGGCGCGATAGCCGCAATGAGGTGATTATATGAATGCAGAAGAGAGGGGAGAGATCGCCGCTCGCAATTTTCTGGAAGGGTACAACTGTTCCTCCTCCGTAGCCATGGCGTTTGCCGATTTAACTCCGCTTTCAAAGGAGGAGGTGCGCCGCGCCGCGCACGCGTTCGGCGGAGGGTTCGGACGCACGAGAGGTATGTGCGGTGCCTTAGCGGCGTGCGGCATTATCTTGGGTCTTACTGCGGACGAAAGGGGAGATATTCACGAGGACAAGACGGAACTTTACAAAAAAGTGCAGGAGATATACTCCCAATTTGAGGACGTATTCGGCACTGTGAACTGTGCCCGCCTTTTGGAGAACGTGTCCTCCGTCACCGGCGGCTTTGCACCGCAGCAGAGGGACGCGAAGTATTACGCCGACCGCCCCTGTCTGAAAATAGTCAGAAAGACGGCGGAACTTTTGCAGGAATATCTCCAAACGCTTGACAAAAGCTAATCGGTTATCGCCGCATAGGGGAAGAGCGCCAGTTTCATCAGCTTTACCCACTGTCCCGCAGAGGGGATTCCCGCAATCACGGCGCACGAAGTTATAGCCGAAATAAGGCAGAAAACAGCCATAACTCCCCCTAGCGTACACGTCCACACAAGCCCTAAGAAAGCATTTTTACCATAGATCAAGGTCACACTCTTTCCGAATGGCTTATAGGAGATATAGGCAAAGCGCAGGCATTTCAGGGCGGGAGGGAAGCCTGCCAGCGTGCAGGCGAGCGTCAGCGCCAGCGCCGTCCAAATGAACGCCATACTCAATCCGCCCACCGCTTTCCAATATATGTTTGCCGCTTTATAAAACGCCTTTTTCAAATACTTCACATCTATATTGTGTCACATCCGTATCGTTATACCCGCGCAACTGCATCGCCTGCGCATTTTACAAGCGAAGTGCACCGCAGACAAATTAACGCAAATCCCGCAAACCCGATGATAAAGTAAAATCGTTTCAACATAGTCGGTTGCCCGCACCGGGCCATAGTAGAACACTTTAAGCGGGCGGCAACGTGACGTTGCATCCCTTTTTGCCTTGAAGTGATAGTGCGTTAAGTTGAAGTCATTGTCTTCGCAAAAGCTATAATGAAATAACTTGTCTTTGCGAAGAAGCAAAGTATGATATATACATATGTTACTTCAACGCGTATAAGGGGTGGAGCGCCCCGCGTTGCCGCCCACTTAAAGTGTTCTAACAGGGTTGGGGAAAGTTATATTCGAGAAAATCAATAATATATGCAAAATGTGTTCTACTGGGACCCAGTGCGGGTAAATGCAATTTTGGTTATTGCATAAATACCGCGCGTATGCTATAATATAAAAAATATCTTGCAGGAGCAGAATATGATCTATCGCTTTAAGCACGACAAATTCAACGACTTCTCTTGTTTTGAAGAGAACAAGCTGGCGCCGCGCGCCTACTTCATCCCTTTCAAGAATAAAAAGGAATGCGACTCTACCTCCTACTGCGAGGAGAGGTACAAGAGCGGACTCGTGCGCTGTTTGAGCGGCGAATGGGACTTTTTGTACTTCAAACAGGTGGACGACGTGCCGCTGGCGATAGATTCTTATTTCCAAAAGTTCGATAAGATAGCCGTCCCCGGGTGCTGGCAGTACGAAGGGTATGAAAAGCCCTACTATGTAAACGTGAGGTACCAATTCGACCCCAATCCTCCCTTCGTTCCCGCAAGCAAGGGCGTCGTGGGTAAAAAAGAGAGGTTGGGCACGGGAGGCAAGAATGCGCCCAAAGGCGTGAAAGAGGTATATAACAGCGTGGGCATATACCGCAAGAAGTTCTCCATAAAGCATTCCGCCAAGCACGTCCTCACCTTTTTGGGAGTGGCGTCTTGTATGCAGCTGTACGTCAACGGCAGATATGTGGGATACAGCGAGGGCAGCCACAACACCGCGGAATTCGACATCACCGGCTACATCTTCGACGGGGAGAACGAGATGGTGGTCATGGTGTATAAGTGGTGCACGGGCACATACCTGGAAACGCAGGATATGTTCCGCAATAACGGCATTTTCCGCGACGTGTACCTCACCGACTACGAGGGCAGCTATGTGTGGGATTATGGCTGGAAGTGCGTGAACAACGAAAAGGATTACCGCATATATCTGCACACGGACGCGGTGCTGGAAGAGGGCGCCCGCCTCAGCGCCAAACTTTATTACAAAGGCGAGCTTGTGTATGAGGGGACAGCGGGCGGAGATACGGTTATAGACGTGCCCTCCGCAGTGCAGTGGAGCGCGGAAACGCCCGAACTTTATATGCTGTATCTCATCATAGAAAAGGGCGGGAAAGAGGCGTTCTGCGTCAGGCAGGAGATAGGACTCAGGAATATCCATATCCGCGGCAATGTGCTCTACTACAACAATGCGGCAATAAAATTGAAGGGCGTGAATCACCACGATACCGACCCCGACCGCGGCTGGTGCATGACGGCGGAGCAGATAGTGCGCGACATCAAGATTATAAAGGACTATAACTGCAACTGCGTGCGCACTTCGCACTATCCTCCCGATCCGGTGCTGCTCCAAGCGGCAAACCATATCGGGCTGTATATCGTGGACGAAGCGGATATAGAAACGCACGGATTCTGCGCCGCCGCTCCCACTTATAATGTGAACAAGCTCAGTCAAAATCCCAAGTGGAAGAACAGGTACTGGGACAGGGTGTACCGTATGTATATGCGCGACAGGAACAATCCCTGCATAATCATGTGGTCGCTGGGCAACGAATCGGGCGGCTATAAGTGCCAGGACTTCTGCTATGCCAATTTGAAGTCGCTGGACAGCGCCACGCCCATACACTACGAGGGAGTTTCGCATACCCGCCGCTGGTGCTACGACATAGCCTCGGAGATGTATACGAGTACGGAAAAGTGCCAAAAGTATGTGGACGGGAAGCTGGGGGCGAAATATTATCGCGCGCCCTACTTCCTCTGCGAGTATGCCCATGCCATGGGCGTGGGCGCCGGGTCTTTGGATAAGTATACGGAACTGTTCGATTCAGCAGACAGCTTTTTGGGCGGCTGTATTTGGGAATTTGCCGATCACGTTGCAAAGGACGCGTTCGGGAACTATATGTACGGCGGAGATAACGGCGAGCCCGTACACGACGGCAATTTCTGCGTGGACGGACTCTTCTATCCCGATCGCACTCCGCATACGGGAGCCCTCTCCATGCGCGTGGCGTACAGACCGGTGAGGGCGTCCTACATTTCTAGCAACAAGTACAGGTTCCGCAGCGAAAATTTCTTTGCCGCCACCACGGATATGAAAGTGGAGTGGTCTTTCCGCATAGGCGGAGAAGAAGTGGCGGGAGGCGAATTTGTTGCGGAGATAGCGCCGCGCGACTTTATGGACGTGACCTTAAAGCATCCCGTTCCCGACATCACCAACGATTGCTATATGATATTTACCTACCGCCGCGTCTCCGACAATGCGGAGATAGCCACCGAACAGATAGAGCTGTGCAAGTATATCCCCACGCTCATAGAAGTGGGCAAGGGAGATCTGGCGCTGGTGGAGGAGAACGATAAGACGATAGTCACCACCTCGGAGGGGGGAAAGACCATACGCATAGTGTTTGATTCGGTGGGCGGAAACATAGAATCGTACACGGTGGACGGAAAGGAGTATATCTCCCAAGAGGCGGGGAATAAGGGCTTTAACTTGCTCATGTACGCCGCTCCCATAGACAACTATATGAATGTGGACTGGCTGTGGAAGTATATGGGATTCAGGGATATCTCCGTAACCTGCGACAAGTTCGTGGCGGAGAAGAAGATGGAAAACAAGGTGGGCAGAGCGGAGATATACGCGGTGCAGACGGTAAATCTCAAAGGGAAAAAGCGTATGCAGTTCGATGTAAACTATACCGTGTGGCCTAACGGCTATGTGGACATAAACGCGTCGATATACTCGCCGTTTATATACGATATGCCCAGGTTCGGAATGTCCTTGGTCATGCCGGGGGCTTTCGATAAGGCGTCGTACTACGGATTGGGACCGTATGAAAACTATCCCGACTTCAAGTTGCAGAGCGTGATGGGCGAGTATTCTTGCGACGTGAAGGATATGTATGTGTCGTATATCAAGCCGCAAGATTCGGGTATGCACGGGCAGTGTCGGCGCGCGGCGGTCACGGACGAACAGGGGGACGGCTTTATGTTCATAGCCAAAGACCATACCTTCTCCTTCACCGCCCAGGACGTGGATCCGGTAAGCCTATTGGACATAACTCACGACTTCGAGGTGAAGAGGAGCGGACTTACCCACATCAGTCTTTTGAGGTTTGTGCGCGGAGTGGGAAGCAACAGCTGCGGACCGGATACGCGCAGAGAATACAGATATTATACGGGCAGAAAGAAGGAACTCACCCTCTCGCTCAGGGTGGCGCCGCTGTTTGAGAAAAAGAAGGTGTAAATATGGTACAGGGAACCATGTTTGACGGGAGCATGAGCGAGCCGCTTGCGGCGCGCTTGCGCCCGCGCGACTTGGATGAATTTGTGGGGCAAAAGCATTTGCTGGGGGAGGGTAAGATTCTCCGCCGCCTCATAGAGGGGGACAATATAGGTTCCATGATATTTTGGGGACCGCCGGGAGTGGGCAAGACTACGCTTGCCAGGATAATAGCCCACCGCACAAAAGCCAGGTTTGTGGACTTCTCCGCCGTCACCAGCGGTATAAAGGAGATAAAACAAGTAATGGAGGACGCGGAAAAGGGGAGGCGATTCGGGGAAAAGACCATCTTGTTCGTAGATGAAATCCACCGCTTTAATAAGGCGCAGCAGGACGCTTTTTTGCCGTATGTGGAAAAGGGCAGCATAATCTTGATAGGCGCCACTACGGAAAATCCCTCCTTTGAAGTGAACGGCGCACTGCTTTCGCGCTGTAAGGTGTTCGTGTTGCAAGCGCTATCGGAAGAGGACATCATGCAGCTGTTGCGCAGTGCGATATCCGATCCCCGCGGCTTCGGAGATATAAAGACGGACATCTCGGAAGAATGCCTTAAAATGATAGCGGTCTTTGCCAACGGGGACGCGAGGAACGCACTGTCCACGCTGGAAATGGCGGTTTTGAACGGGGAAGAAGAGGGCGGAGTCGTGCACGTCACCCGAGAGATAGTAGAAAGCTGTACTTCGCGCAAGTCGCTGCTGTACGACAAGACGGGGGAAGAACACTACAATCTCATATCAGCGCTGCACAAGTCCATGCGCAACTCCGATCCGGACGCGGCGGTGTACTGGCTGGCGCGTATGCTGGAAGCGGGGGAAGATCCGCTGTATATCGCTCGGCGCGTCACGCGCTTTGCAAGCGAGGACGTGGGACTTGCCGATCCCAAGGCGTTGGAAATAGCGGTGGCGGCATATCAGGCGTGCCACTTTATAGGTATGCCCGAATGCAGCGTGCACCTTACTCAGGCGGTGGTGTATATGTCTGTGGCGCCCAAATCCAATGCGCTGTATACGGCATACGAAAGCGCGAAGAAAGACGCTTTGGAAATGCTTTCCGAGCCTGTGCCCGCAGTCATAAGAAACGCACCTACAAAGCTGATGAAGGAGTTGGGGTACGGTAAGGGCTATCAATACGCCCACGACAGCAAGGAAAAGCTCACCAATATGCAGTGCCTGCCCGACAACTTGCTGGGAAAAACCTATTACCGCCCCACAAGCGAGGGCGCAGAGGCGAGGATAAAGCAGCGCTTGGAGGACATCAAGCGTTGGAAGAGGGAGCACGGCGCAGAATAAAGGAAAATTGAGGAATTGTCTAAACGGCATAAGTTTTATTTAATAATAAGGTTTGCATCCGTACGCGCGAGGCGGTAAAATAGCCTTACGGAGGTCAATATGAGAAAACTTATAGCCCTATCGGCATTCATTCTGTGTCTGGCGTTTCCGCTTGCGGTATTTGCGGGCTGCTGGCAGGATAAGTATCGGACGGCAAAGCCCACCCTTTCGTCGGAGGACGGATGGAGGCTGACTTATTCAGACGACTTTTCCGATTTTTCCTCGCTTGAAGAGGTGTGGGAGAACACGTCATGGACGCCCGTACAGCACGGTGCGCGCCGCGAAGGGTACTGGTGCGACGAAACGTTGAAGTTGGATACGGCAGAGGGCGCGCTGGTGGTGGCGTCTTTCCGCGACGGCAACACAGAGTGCGAAACTTGCCCCGAGGAGGGAGCTTTCTCGGGCGGCGTGTGGACAAAGGACTTGTTCGAGCAGGCGTTCGGATATTTCGAAGCCACGGTGAAAGTGCCTACGGGCAGCGGTATGTGGTCGGCGTTCTGGTTGCAGACGGAGAGCGTGAGCAATATAGGACACGGCGGTGAGGACGGCACGGAGATTGACGTATACGAATCCTCCTTCCAAAACAATCCCACGCAAACGGGGAACGCCCTGCATTACGACGCATATTCCGCGCCCTGGTATCATTACGGCGACCATGTGGCAGACGTAAAATACAACCTCTATGACGGGCAGTATCATACCTACTCCGTGTGGTGGAATCCCGAATACTATGTGTTCTATGTGGACGGAGAGGCGGTGTGGGCAACCGACTATGCGGGAGTATCCAAAGTGCCCGAGTATATGATGCTCATCGTGGAGATAAACAGCAATACATACGGACCTTACGGGCAGAAGATGGGATACTTCGAAAACCGCAAGGACGACGGAAACAACTTCTATATCAAGTCGGTCAAAGTGTGGCAGAATGAAGAATACGAGCAGTATATCCAATCTCCCGACGACTTTGACGACAAGACGCGGGAGTATACGATAGGAGCCGCCGTGGGCGGTACGATAGGCGGCGTTATATTTATGACCGCGCCGGCGCTTATCATAAGAGCCGCGGTAAAGAAGAAGAAAGCAAGAGAGCTCAGCCGAGGAAATAACTTGTAAATAGGGGCGGCTTTCAATATAGCCGCCTCAAAAATATACGAAGAAGGGAGCAGATATGGAAAAGATAGCCAGTTTTACCATAGACCATTTGAAGTTGCGTTCGGGGATATACCTCTCGCGCACGGACAAGAGCGGGGACGTGACGGTTACCACGTTCGATCTGCGCCTGACCATGCCCAACCGCGAGCCGGCGGCGGATATAGCCGCCCTGCACACGATAGAACATCTGGGGGCCACCTTTTTGAGGAACGGGGAACACGGGAAGGAGATAGTGTACTTCGGACCCATGGGGTGCAGGACGGGCTGCTATCTGCTCATGTTCGGAGAGAAAACTCCGCAGCAGATATATCCCATGATCATGGATATGTGCAACTTCATCCTCTCTTTCGAAGGGGAAATCCCGGGCGCAAAGCCGGATGAGTGCGGTAACTGCTTTGAGCACAATCTCGCCATGGCAAAATATTATATATCCATATATAAAGAGAGGTTGGAAAGGGAGCGTAATTTTACATATCCCGAAAAGTAGCCTGCACATTGCCGCCGGGGAAATCTTATACAAATTTTACATTTAATGTCGCAAAAATTTTTCGTATATGAGCCGTATTTGCTTTTACAATGCTGCCCATATGTGCTATAATTCAACGTGGTTTAGAGGGAAAAGAGGAATATTATCAGGCAAAGAGGTTTTTATGGACAGACATTCTAAGATTTGTATAATCGGCGCCGGTATGGTGGGCGCCACTTCCGCTTTTGCCATTGCCACTCACAGGATAGCTTCCGAGCTGGTCATTATCGACGTGAACAAGGAAAAGGCAGAAGGCGAGGCGATGGACATCAACCACGGTCTTATCACGATGGGTTCTATGAACATCCATCCCGGAGAGTATGCGGACGTGAAAGACGCGGACATCATCGTGGTGGCGGCGGGCTTGGGCAGAAAGCCCGGCGAAACGCGCCTGGACTTGGCGGCTAAGAACATAGGTATAGCAAAAGACATCGCACAAAACATCATGAAGCACTATAACGGCGGAGTGATCATGGTGGTTTCCAACCCCGTGGATATCCTCACCTACGTTATTTTGAAAGAGACGGGTTTACCTGCAAACAAGGTGTTCGGCAGCGGTACGGTGCTCGATTCCGCACGTTTCCGCTATATGCTCAGCGTGAAAATGGGCGCGGACATCCGCAACATCCACGGCTTTATGGCGGGCGAGCACGGCGAGAGTCAATTCGCCGTCTGGTCGAGCGTTCACGTTTCCGCCATGGCTATGGACAGCTATTGCGCCAAGCGCGGCATAGTCATAGATAAGGACGAGCTGGTGCAGGACATCGTGTCCTCCGGCGCCCAGGTCATCAAGCGCAAGGGCGTGACCAACTTCGCCATCGCCGCCATCGTGGCGGAACTGTGCGCCACCATTATGGGCGACAGGGGCAGCATATTCAACGTGACTTCTCTTCTGGACAACTATTACGGCATCTCCGACGTGTGTATCTCCGTCCCCTGCATCTTGGGCAAGGACGGCGTAAAGGAGCATCTTGCCTACGACTTCACAGATGACGAAATGGTCAGATTGAAGGCGTCTGCACGCAGCATCCGTAACTTTATGGATGATCTCAAACTGTAAAATATTCAACCTTTAAGGAGAAATAATATGGATAAGAAGCAATACGCTCTCGATAAGCACCGCGAATGGGCGGGCAAGATAGAAGTGGTCACCCGCGCACCCATCACCAACCGTGAAGAATTGGCGGTGGCATACACCCCCGGCGTAGCGGAACCCTGCCTGGAAATTTCCAAAGACGTGGATCTTTCCTACACCTATACCCGCAGACACAACCTGGTGGCTGTGGTCACCGACGGTACCGCAGTGCTCGGTCTGGGCGATATAGGTCCCGAAGCGGGTATGCCCGTCATGGAGGGCAAGTGCGCGCTGTTTAAGACGTTCGGCGACGTGGACGCTTTTCCCCTGTGCATCCGCTCCAAAGAGGTGGACGACATAGTCAAAACCGTGGCTCTGCTCGCGGGCAGTTTCGGAGGCGTCAACTTGGAGGACATCTCCGCGCCCCGTTGCTTTGAAATAGAGAAGAAGTTAAAGCAAGTGTGCGACATTCCCGTATTCCACGACGACCAGCACGGCACCGCAGTAGTCACCATGGCTGCCATGCTCAACGCCCTCAAACTCACGGGTAAGAAGTTGGAAAACCTCTCCGTAGTCGTAAACGGCTCGGGCGCTGCGGGCATAGCTATCACCAAACTGCTTATGAGCAAGGGCTTGAAGAACGTAGTTCTGTGCGACCGTAAAGGCGCTATCTATAAGGGCAGGGACGGCCTCAACGCCATCAAGGCGGAGATGGCGGAAATCTCCAACCTGGAAATGAAGAAGGGCAGCCT
>CALWRK010000006.1 GCA_944383935.1 uncultured Clostridia bacterium | reverse complement strand
AGCATTTTACAGGTAACTAGTAATACAGGCAAAAAACATATATCAGATAAAATCAATTATATTTGTAAAATGTGTTCGGGCGCGGTTGGGTAAAGGTACGCATCCTATGATATAATATATTCGGAGGTAAGAGATGGACGTAAGACAATACAATGAAATGACGGCAAAGGGCTTGCCTTTGGACGCTTCTTCTCAGGTGCAGAAATTCATGGACGACGCCGCCGCAAAAGCACAGGCGGTTACCGCAAAGATTAACGGCGCCTACCATACGCAAGAGGAATTGCGCGAGTTGGTATCGGAGCTGGTGGGATATGAAGTGGATGAAACCTTCCGTCTGTTCCCGCCCATATACAGCGATTACGGAAAAAATTTGCATATAGGAAAAAACGTGTTTATAAATTCCGGCTGCTGTTTCCAAGACCAGGGCGGAATATTCATAGGCGACGGTTGCCTCATCGGACACCAGGTGGTGATAGCCACGTTGAACCACGATCTGAATCCCGACACCCGCGCGAGCATGACTCCGAAAAAAGTCACCATCGGCAAAAGCGTATGGGTGGGTTCTCACGCTACGATACTGCCCGGCGTAAACATAGGCGACGGGAGTATAGTTGCCGCCGGCGCCGTGGTGAGCAAGGACGTCCCCGAAAGATGCATAGTGGCGGGAGTCCCGGCAAAGATTATCAAGAAAATCCAGTCAGATATATAATTTTTGACCTATAAATACGGCGGAGGAGGACAGATTATTGTTCTCCTCTATATATTTTTCGCTTACGTTGAAGCGCACGGCTATGCCTTCCAGCGTATCGAAAGGTTTTACGATATACTCTTCCCCGTCGGGACGCATGATGACGAGCCTGATCCCCTCATCCACCTGCTCCCGCCTGCAATTACTGTCCGAAAGTATCTTCTCCGCGCCCACTCCGAAACGGCGGGCTATGTCCTCTATACTCTCCCCTCTCCTTACTCTGTATATCTGCATTTTCGCCTCCGATAAATTATATTTGCACGCCCATCTTAATATCCTATAATATGAAAAGAATTTTCAAAGCGTTCTTCACCGTGACCTCCATCTCCGTGATAACCCGCGGAATTTCCTTTATATTCAAAATTTTTATCTCACGCGAGCTGGGAGCGGAGATCATGGGCGTATATCAGATATGCTTTTCCGTATTCGGTTTATTTGCCGCTCTCGCCGTGAGCGGTATCCCCGTCACCCTCTCTCGCATAACCGCGGAAACGCAGGCGTTGGGCGATATACAGGGACAGCGCAGGGCGTTCACCACCGCACTGCTTATCAGCCTGATGATCTCCATGACGATATGCACTATCTTCTATACCTTTCCGGAGCTGTGCGAACTATTTTTCACTGACGACAGATGCGGCAGACTGTTCATGATAATTTTGCCTACCATGATAACTTCGAGCATATACTCCGTAATCCGAAGCCACTTCTGGGGAAAGCAAAATTATGTAGTGTACTCGCTTGCGGAAGCGGGCGATGAAATTCTCAAAGTCGCGGCGTGCACTCTGTTCATCTTCCTGTTGCAACAGGTCATAGCCGTTGAATATACGCTGGCATATGCGATATTGACGAGCGATTGTATAGTAGCTCTTGCGCTCATAGTTGTATTTTTTACGAGCGGCGGCAGACCGGCGGCGCCCCTTTCGGGCAAGGCAATAGTAAAATCTGCCGCTCCTCTCACCGTAACGCGCCTATGCGGAAGCATGATGTCCATGTTCGTATCCCTGGCTTTGCCCGCAGTCTTGGTAAACGGCGCGGGACTGACTTCTGCAGAAGCCACCGCAGAATTCGGAAGGGCCTCGGGAATGGTGATGCCGCTGCTTTTGGCTCCCTCCTCCGTGGTAGGCAGCCTTTCCGTGGTCATGATACCCGAAATTGCGTCCAGGAACGCGGGTGGCGGAAAGAACTTAAACAGCGCGATAGATCGCTCCACCGACTTCACTTGCGCCGTGGCGTGCGCGGCATTCATAGCCTTTGCCTCCTGCGGACGAGAGATAGGAAGCATCCTTTACGCGGATGAAAAGGTGGGGAGTCAACTCTCATTTGCCGCATTCATGGTGCTACCGCTCTCCTTGAACGCGATAACCGCCACATCCCTCAATTCTCTGGGGAAAGAGAACAAGACTTTCATGTCAAGTGTGATAGGCTATATTTTCCTGGCGGCGGGGATAGTGATCTTGCCGCGGTTTATGGGGATATACGGCTATTATACCTCCTTTTTCATATATCATTGCGTAACGCTTTTAAGCAACTACATACAGTTAAATCGGGTGCTCCCGCGCAAGAAAAGCTATGCCGGAGCGGCGCTGATTGCGGTATCGTGCGCCATAGCCCTGCTCATTGGGTCCATATCCTCATACACCCGTTATCTGGGGAATATCGTATCCTGCCTGATATGTCTGCCGATAGCGGCTGTCCTCTACTTTTTCGCATTGCGCGTTACCGGATATATGCCAAAGCCGTCCGGTCTTATAGGCTATATCCGAAAGTAGCATAATTTTCTTTCGGCGTAAGATACTAAGCATATGCTTATCGTATTTGTACGCGCTGTGCTTATATATATTTTTTTACTCATCGCCATGCGGCTGATGGGCAAAAAACAGCTGGGCGAGTTACAGCCTTTTGAATTCGCCGTCACGCTGATTATGGCGGAACTGGCGTGCATACCCATGTCGGACACCACCGTACCCGTCATATACGGATTGGTGCCCATATTCACACTGTTTATAGTGCAATTTGCCCTAACTAAAATAATAAAACATTCTATCAAGGCTCGCCGCCTGATAAACGGCAAACCGGTGATAGTCATAAATCCATGTGGCATAGACTATCGTGCGATAAGTATGCTCGACCTCACGGTGAACGACCTGCTGGAAGCGCTGAGGGAGAAGAACTACCTATCCCCCGACGAACTGGAATACGCCATATTCGAAACGAACGGTGATGTAAGCGTGATTCCGAAGGCGTGCAACCGCCCCGTCACCGCAGGGGATCTCGCTCTGCAAACAAGCGAAGCAAAACTCCCCTATGCCGTGATATGCGAGGGCAAGAAGATGTCCGAGAACGTGAGAAAGGGAAATATCGACTACTCTCGCGTGGAAAAGACATTGCAAAACCACAATCTCAAACAAAAAAACGTGCTGCTTATGACGGTGACGGGCGGAAAGAACTACTACTTGCAGCCCATATCGGGCAGATATGTCACGGGCAGCTTGGAGGAGGAAAATGCGGGGTAAGGTGTGGCTGGCAGTGGGACTGCTCATACTCATTATCGGACTGGGGATAGGCGAACAGGCATATATCAGCTCCACTTTTGACAAAGCCGTTCAAAAGTCGGAAGAGATAACCGCGCTCATACGAGCGGAAAACTACGAAGGCGCACAAGCAGCGACAAACGCCCTTTCCGACTGGTGGAAAAAAGAAAGAGATGTACTGGAATTCCTCTGTCCGAATAACGACGTAAAAGGCATAATGACCGCCATAGGCGACTTACAGGGCGCACTGTCCGCACAAATGTACGATGACAGTCTGCAACGGAGTATTTCCCTGACGTGTAGCGTAGAAAACAGCAAAAATCTCCTGTCTTTCAAATGGAAAAACGTGCTGTAAAAAAGAGGCGCCCTGCGCCCCTTTTTATTTGTCCATACCCAGCTTCCCGCGCAGATATTGCCCGGTATAGCTGCCCTTTACCTCCGCCACCTCCTCGGGCGTACCCTGCGCCACGATGGTGCCGCCCTTGTTTCCGCCCTCGGGTCCCAGGTCTATTATGTGATCGGCTACCTTTATCACGTCGAGATTATGCTCTATCACTATGACCGTATTGCCCTTGTCCACAAACTTGTCCAAGATGGCTATCAGCCTCTTCACGTCGTCTGTATGCAGTCCCGTTGTGGGTTCGTCGAGGATATATACCGTCTTACCCGTACCGCGCTTGGAAAGCTCAGTAGCGAGCTTTACCCTCTGCGCCTCACCGCCGGAAAGAGTGGTGGCGGGCTGCCCCAGCTTCACATACCCCAAGCCCACCTGCTGCAAGGTACTTATCTTGTTATATATCTGCGGCACGTTGCGGAAGAATTCGCACGCTTCGTCCACGGTCATCTCCAACACGTCATATATGCTCTTTCCCTTGTACTTCACTTCCAGCGTTTCGCGGTTGTAGCGCTTGCCTCCGCACACCTCGCAGGGTACATATACGTCGGAAAGGAAGTGCATCTCTATCTTTATTATGCCGTCGCCCCCGCAATTTTCACACCTGCCGCCCGACACGTTAAAGGAGAATCTGCCCGCATTGTATCCGCGCGCTTTGGCGTCGGGCAACTTTGCAAACAGCTCTCTTATAGGGGTGAAAACGCCTGTATACGTCGCGGGATTGGAGCGCGGAGTCCTGCCTATCGGGCTTTGGTCGATGGATATCACTTTATCTAAATTTTCTATGCCCGTGATGTCCTTACACTCCACGTTTACCGTGCGTGCGCCGTTGAGTTTGGCTGCAAGGGCTGGTTGGAGTATCTCGCCTATGAGCGAACTCTTGCCGCTACCGGAAACGCCCGTAATCGCCACGAATTTGCCGAGAGGAATTTTCACGCCGATATTTTTGAGGTTGTTCTTCTTCGCGCCCTTGACGGTGATAAACTTGCCGTTCCCCTCCCTGCGCTTGTCGGGCACGGGTATACTCTTTCTTCCGCTCAGATAGTCGCCGGTTATTGATTTGGTGCAAGCCGCCACCTGCTGCGGAGTGCCGGCTACGACTACTTCTCCGCCATGAACGCCCGCTCCCGGTCCTATATCCACGATATAGTCCGCCTTCTCCATAGTCTCTTCATCGTGCTCCACCACTATCAGGGTATTGCCCAAGTCGCGAAGACGGGTGAGCGTGTCCAGCAGTCTGCCGTTGTCGCGCTGATGAAGTCCTATGCTGGGTTCGTCCAGAATATACAATACACCCGTAAGACCGCTACCTATCTGCGTGGCGAGGCGTATGCGCTGACTCTCTCCTCCCGACAGAGTGGAAGATGAGCGCGAAAG
This sequence comes from uncultured Clostridia bacterium, assembly GCA_944383935.1. Taxonomy (GTDB): domain Bacteria; phylum Bacillota; class Clostridia; order Christensenellales; family UBA3700; genus Alloclostridium. The sequence goes on along the minus strand of CALWRK010000006.1, from coordinate 27,442 downwards.
CGTGAGATAGTCTAGTCCCACGTTCACCATAAAGCCCAGCCTGCCCTTTATCTCCTTTATCACCTGCGCGGCGATTACCGCATCTCGCTCATTGAGTTTAAGCTCATTGAAAAACTTCAACTCCTCGTCTATGGACAAATCGCACAACTCGGCTATATTCAAGCCTCCCACGGTCACGCCGAGCGCCTCCTTCTTCAAGCGCTTGCCGTGGCACACGTCGCAGGGGACGGGGGACATGAACCTCTCCAACTCCATCTTTGTAAGGTCGGAGGTGGTTTCGGTATATCTCCTACTCATGATGTTGCATACGCCCTCGTATACCTTGGAGTAAAAACCATTGTTGAACACGCCGCGCATATCCGCATCTAGCGGCTTGTTGTCGCCGTAGAGCACTATCTTTTGTATCTTCTCCGGCAAGTCCTTAAAGGGCGTTGTGAGGGAAAAATTATACTTTTTTGCAAGGGCGCGCATCATGGCTGCGTTCACCTTGCAAGTATCAAAGCTCCATCCCTTTATATCCACCGCCCCCTCCGCAAGCGATTTGTCCCACTTGACAAACTTGTTCAGATCGGGCACCATGCTGAATCCCAAGCCAAAGCACTTGGGACAGGCCCCGAAGGGGGAGTTGAAGGAGAATAAGCGCGGAGTGAGCTCTTCCATGGCGATATCGCAATCCGGGCACGCATACTTGGTGGAATACAGTGTGACCTCTTCCCCGTTAACGCACTCCACCAGCCCTTCGGAAAGTTTGAGCGCCGCTTCCAAGCTATCTGTGAGGCGGCGGACTATGCCCTGTTTTATCACCAGCCTGTCCACCACCACAGAGATGGTATGCTTTATGTTCTTGTCCAAATCCACCTCTGCCGCCCCATCGTCATAGCGGACGCCGTCCACTTCCACGCGCATATATCCGCTCTTCCTGAAACTTTCCAGCAACTTGGCGAATTCACCTTTCCTGCCGCGTACCACGGGGGATACCACCATTATCTTGCTCCCCTCTGGCAGCGCCATTATCTTGTCCGCTATCTGATCCACCGTCTGGCGCACTATCTCCTTTCCGCACTTGGGACAGTGAGGCACGCCTATTCTGGCGTATAAAAGGCGCAGATAGTCGTATATCTCCGTCACCGTACCCACGGTGGAACGGGGGTTGTGCGACGTGGTCTTTTGATCTATCGAAATGGCGGGAGAAAGTCCCTCTATATAGTCTACATCCGGCTTGTCCATCTGTCCCAAAAATTGTCGGGCATAGGATGATAGGGATTCCATATACCTGCGCTGTCCCTCCGCAAAAAGAGTGTCAAACGCCAGAGAAGATTTCCCCGAACCGCTCAGCCCGGTGAGCACCACCAGCTTGTCGCGCGGAATTGTAACGTCTATATTTTTCAGGTTATGCACCCTTGCTCCCTTTATGATTATCTTGTCCTGCATCACTTTTTCCTCTTACTTTCCGATTTCCTCTTTAATGCGGCTATCTCCTCGCGGTACTTTATGGCAAGCTCGAAGTCGAGGCTGCTCGCCGCCAGCTTCATGGACGAGGTGAGCCGTTCTATCTCCGCCCTTATAGCTCCCATGTCCTCTATGGGCTTTTCTTCCACCTTCTTGCTTATCTCTATCGTGTTGTTTATCGGCTTTACTATCGTCTGCGGTGTGATGTTGTGCTCTTTGTTATATTGCTTTTGCACCTGTCGCCTTCTGTCCGTTTCGTCCAAGGCTCGCTGCATACTGCCCGTTATCACGTCCGCATACATCACCACTTTTGCCTCGGCGTTACGCGCGGCGCGCCCTATCGTCTGAATAAGCGCCGTTTCGCTGCGCAAGAATCCCTCCTTATCCGCGTCCAATATCGCCACCAACTTTACTTCCGGCAAATCCAATCCTTCGCGCAGCAGGTTTATTCCCACCAATACGTCGAAATCGCCCTTTCTGAGCGAGGTGATTATGTCTATCCTCTCCAAGGTGTCTATATCCGAATGCATATAGCGCACCTTTATCTGATTGTCCTTCAAAAATGCGGTTAAATCCTCCGCCATCTTTTTGGTGAGAGTGGTCACAAGCACCCTGCCTCCGCTTTCCGTAGTAACGCGTATCTTGCCTATTAAATCGTCTATCTGACCCTTTACGGGCAGCACTTCCACTTCCGGATCCACAAGTCCCGTGGGGCGGATAAGTTGTTCCACCACCTGCCCCGCCTGTTCCATCTCGTATGGTCCCGGGGTGGCGGACACGCACACCATCTGTCCCACCCGCTCGTCAAATTCGTCGAATTTTAGGGGGCGATTGTCGTAAGCTGCCGGCAGACGAAAGCCGTAATCCACCAAATTTTTCTTGCGCGCCAAATCGCCGTTATACATGGCTCTTATCTGGGGAATCGTCATATGACTCTCGTCTATGAACAAGATGAAGTCCTCGGGAAAAAAGTCAAGCAGCGTGTATGGGGGCTGTCCTTCACTCCTGCCGTCAAAGTAGCGGGAATAATTTTCTATGCCGCTGCAATAGCCCATCTCCCTGATCATCTCCATGTCGTAACTGACGCGCTCGCGTATGCGCTGCGCTTCTATCAGTTTTCCGCGCTCTTCAAAGTACTTTACGCGCTCTATCATATCCGCGCCTATCTGCCTTAACGCCGCGTCGCGTTTTTCCTTTTCCACTACATATTGACTGGCGGGGAAGATATTGACGTGTTTGAGCGTTTCTATCGGTTTTCCCGTGAGCGGGTCGATATGCGAGATGCTCTCTATCTCATCGCCGAAGAACTCTATCTTAATAGCCACCTTGTCATTTTCTACAGGCACCACCTCTACAACATCTCCGCGCACGCGGAAGGTGGAGCGCTGCAAGTCCAAGTCCGAACGGTTGTACTGTATCTCTATCAACCTGTCCACCAGCTCGTCCCTGTCTATGGTCATCCCCTCTCTGAGGGAAATCGCCATACTGAAATACTCCATGGGTGCGCCCAAGCCATATATGCACGACACCGATGCCACCACAATCACGTCACGCCTTTCGCACAGCGCGCTCGTGGCGGAGTTGCGCAGACGATCTATCTCGTCGTTTACCGACATATCCTTTTCTATATAAGTATCGCTGCGCGGAATGTACGCTTCCGGCTGATAATAGTCATAGTAGGATACGAAATATTCCACCCTGTTATTGGGAAAAAACTCTCGAAACTCATTGCAAAGCTGCGCCGCAAGCGTCTTGTTGTGGGCAATCACGAGCGCAGGTCTGTTCAGCTGCTGTATGACGTTTGCCATGGTGAACGTCTTACCGCTACCCGTCACGCCCAGCAAAACCTGAGTGCGCAGTCCGTCCCGCACACCCTCCACGAGTTTTTCTATCGCCTGCGGCTGATCTCCGCACGGCTTATATTTAGAATGCAACTCAAACATGATATTTTATATTATAGCACATATGTTCGCAAACGGCAACTTTTTATGAAAAGATGCTGCGTAAAATCATACCTATGGCAAAGCTGAGCAATGCTCCCGCCACGGTGAGAACTATCTTGAAGATCACCTGCCGCCTTTCGTTCTTTATCTGCCTTATAACGGCGTATCCGTTCTGATGCAGCGTGAAGCAGTAGTGCATATCCCCTTTCTTCTCCGTTTCAATCATCTCGAAATAGTCGTCTGTTTGCAGAGATTTCAGATATGCCGGAAGATCGTCGCGCTTAAACCTCACGCTGTACGGTATGGCGGAGAGCAACTCCACCGGACGGATAAGGCAGGTTCCTCCCTTGTCCGCCGCACGCTTGTATATCGCGCTCATAATTGCCTTTTGCGTTGCGTTTATCATGCCGCCACCGATAAGATAAGATATATTATCGCGCCGCCTATCACGCCGCCGAACAGTCCGCTCACCGCCGCGATGACAGCTGTTTTCCACCTATGCCAAAGGGAAACTTTTACAGGTAAAGGACTCTCCTCCGCGCCCGCAGTCTCCCTTACGGCGTTGTCTGCATTTTTCTCCGCTGCCGCCCTGCCGCTCACCGTAACGCACAGGCACACCTCCTCTTCGTCGGCGTACTTGATGACGACATAACCGTTGGTCTTCAACATATTCAGCTCCTCTTCCGCACTCGGCGATACGGCGGTAAGTTCCGATTTGTCGAACACCTTATACTTGTCGCCGACTATGTTTTCGACGAGATAGCCCAGCAGCTTGCGAGTATCCATTACCTCTCCACTCTTATCACGTTCTCCACGCTTATCACGTTGGACAGGCGGGAGATCTCTTCCACCGACTTATTCATGGCTTTTTCCGTGGTAAGGTGTGTAACGAACACTATGGATATTACCTCCTTGCCCTCGTCTTGGCGCATCTGCGCTATGGATACCTTATACTTTTTGAACACGTTGGCTATATCCGCAACCACGCCCGCCACGTCGTGCACGTTAAGACGCAGATAGTAACGCGAGTTAAAGTCGGAAATAATCTCCTTTTGCGTCATGCTCACGTTCATCTCGCTGTATCTGGCGTGCTCTATCTGTCGTGCGCAATATACGATGTCGGAAACTATCGCGCTACCCGTGGGAAGATCGCCCGCTCCCCTGCCGTAAAGCATGATGTCGCCCACCGCGTCACCCACCAAGAATACGGCATTGAAAGAGCCGTTCACGTTCGCAAGCGGATGATCTTTGGGCAGGAATACGGGATGCACACGCGCTTCTATCTTGCCTCCGTTGCCGCTTTTTGCTATGGCAAGCAGCTTTATCACATAACCCAGCTTATCCGCCTGTTCTATATCCACGGAAGTAATGTGCGTAATACCCTCGCGATAGATGAGATCCACCGGTACGCGCTTATTAAATGCCAAAGACGCCAATATGCTCAGTTTGTAGCTGGAATCGAAGCCCTCCACATCCGCCACGGGATTGGCTTCGGCATATCCCAGCGCCTGCGCGTCTTTGAGTATCGCGCCGTAATCCAGCCCCTCCTGCGCCATGCGCGTGAGGATATAGTTGGTGGTGCCGTTTATAATCGCCTTTATCTCCAAAATGCGGTTTGCCTGCATGGCAGCCGTCATCACCCTTATGATGGGCATACCGCCGCCGGTGGTGGCTTCATAGTAAAGTCCCGCGCCCGTAGGTGCCGCAGCCGCTTCAAGTTCCGGCCAACTCTTGGCAAACATCTCCTTATTTGAGGTGACGATACTCTTGCCGGAAGAAAGCGCCTTGATGAGAAAAGTCTTGGCAGGCTCGACGCCGCCCATACATTCCACGACGATGTCTATATCGTCGCGGGCGACTATTTCATCTATGGAATTTGCCAGCAATGACAAATCCGCTCCCGCCGCCGTCAGGCGCGAAGGAATCTTGTCCAACACGGCTTTCACCTCAACTTCCACGCCGTATTCGTCCATGATCGCCTGTTTCCTGTCTACCAAGATCTTGTAAGTACCTCCGCCTACTACTCCCATTCCGAGTATGGCTACGCCAGCTTTTTTCATATCTCACTCCTTTGTCTTTTTGGTATTATTCATGTCGTATATTATCTTCAATCCCTTTAATGTAAGAGATCTGTCCACGATATCTATTATCTTTTCATCGGGCACGGAACGCACCAATTCGCTTAAACCGCCCGTTGCCACCACCTTAACGTCCTCTTCTCCGCACTCCCTCTTCATGCGCTCCAAGATGTACTGCACAAGCCCGGTATAGCCGTAAATAAGCCCCGCCTGCATATTATTGCCCGTGTTGCGGCAGATTATAGTTTCCGGGCGGATAAGCTCTATCTTGGGCAGACGGGCGGTATGCTCCACAAGGCTGTCCAAACTCGTCTTAATGCCGGGGGCTATGCAACCACCCATGAACTCCCCGTCTTTTGTGACGTAGTTGAAGGTGGTGGCAGTGCCGAAATCCACGACTATGCACGGACCTTTATACAGCTTATATGCCGCCACACAGTTTACTATTCTGTCCGCGCCCACTTCCTGTGGATTGGTATATTTTATTTTCAGACCCGTCTTTATGCCCACTCCGACCATTATCGGCTTGAAACCGAAGTAATACTGACAGGCGTGCTCCATGGTGTAGTTGAGATCGGGCTGGACAGAGGACATTATTATGCCTTTTATGCGCGAGATGTCGTCTATCTCATTCATGAGCAGCATTTTCAGCTCCGCGCCTATCTCGTCGGCGGTGCGCAGCGTGACGGAAAAACGCCATGCGTGCACCAGCTCGTTCCCCGAAAACAAGCCAACTTTTATATTTGTGTTGCCTATGTCTATAGCAAGTATCATACCTTTTTATCTTCCCCTATATCTTCCTGCGTCAAGGCGTCTTCTCGCTCGTCCTCTTGAATAAGAGTGGCTTTTGAAGAAGCCTCCTCCGCTGCGCCCTGCGTTTCAGACGCGGCACGCACACTCTTCACGCCCTTGTTCACTCCATACCCCGCCTTATGCAAAGCGGCGACGATGGGCGGTACCAATATCGTGAAAGCCGCCACTTCTATGGACGCGTTCACCGCAAGCGTTACTTGGAAGAATTGCGGCAGAAGCGCACTGTCTATCTCCATATCGCCCACGATGTAGCAAAGCCATATCATGAGGCACACCAGCGCGGTGTTAGTGAGCGTTCCCACAAAAGCGGTGAAGCCGGAAACGCCGTATACAGCCGCCTGCTTTTTCCTGTTCGTCGCCTTATATTCCACGCTGTCCGGAGGAAGGGCAGCTAATTTGACATTAAACCGCCGATCCACTCTTTTATTCAGCCCGTGGTAAGACAGATACGCCACCACACCCACCATAAGTCTGGGCGGAATTGCCACAAGCGGATTTCGGAATACGGGAGCGAGCAACGACCCTGCGCCCACCGTATATGCCGAAACAAGCATACCGCACGCCATTAAGACGGACAAGAACGCCGTGACTCCCTTCTTTTGCGTCATAGCCGAAACGAGTACCGGGACCAGACAGAAAGCGAGCGTTGCGCCGGCGATCGGCGGCGTCTGCACGAAGACAAATATTATCTCCAATGCCGTTAATATAGCCGTTATGGCTATCGTTTTTGCGGATATTTTCCTTTTCATGTACTCTCCGATTAGGCTCTTGCGATGCCTATCTAAGCCTTATTCCAAGCCATATCTCTTGCGGCGTAAGGTCGAATGTACCTCCGCTACGATATACCTTGTTTGTCTATTATATCAAATACGCGCGATTACTGCAAGTAATTGACGGGAAAAACTCCCCTAAAACAAGCCGAGCATTTGACCGCTCAGATATATGTGCCAGAGTACGACGGGAAAAAAGAGAATCCCGCCAAGCCCCTCTTTGGACGCAAAAAAGCAAATAAAAGCCGAATATACGGATATCACGACCATTATGGCGGGCGCTATGTCCGCACCCGCTGCGGTGGCGGCGCGGCGAAATATATATAAGATAAGCAGGGCTATGCAGGCAAAATATGTCCTCCATCTCCCCTTCACCGCCAGCCGAGTCATGGCGGCGGTGATGCAAGCATAATCCGCACCCCAAAGCAAGTTTAACGTGAGAGTGCGCTCCCTTCCGCCCAGATATACGCCCACAAACGAAGAGAGAGAACAAAAAATCAATACGACGCCCATTGAAAGCGCCGCAGCCCAAAGATATTTCACAATGCGCATTCCGTTCACGCTAGATTATATGCGCAAAAAGCTCCTTTATTGCCCCTTGTCCGCCTTCTTCCTCAGGGAAAATTTACGGGGAAATCCCTCTTTCAAACAGCCGTTTTCATCGAATGCGCCTATATGGCGATAGTAAAAATAGATCGCGGCGTCCCACGCCAGCCCCACCGCAGCAAACGGCAGCGCAAAATAGAGGAAATACTCTCCCACCAGCTGCGTGAACACGAATTGCACGCTCAGCCACATGATGAACAGTATGGGAAATACGACCATCACCCATATGCGATAGGATAAGGGCTTTGCGTCATAACTTATCATCCATGTGAAAAAATTAAATTTCCTCATATCAAAATTATACCGCAATGGTAAAATTCGGTCAAGTAATATTTTCAATACATAACATAATTAAGAGGCGAGCGTTATAAAATACATTCCAGCATGGCGGGAGCCGTTACGCAAGTATAACTATAATGGCAGTCCCGCATGGCGGGAGCCATTACGCAAGTATAATTATAATGGCAGTCCCGCATGGCGGGAGCCATTACGCAAGTATAATTATAATGGCAGTCCCGCCGCGGCGGGACTGCCCGTTCCCGGCGCCGCCACCCAACGGAAGGCGCCCTAATAATGTACTTTCGGCAACTGAATCAGTTGCAGGAATTCCCGCAGCCGCCGCAGCAGCTGAGTGCCACGAGTACGGGTATGATATTGCAGTTGCAGCCGCCGGAATTGCCGCAGCTATTGCCCAAGCCGCCGCAGCACATAAGTAAAAGTATGATCCACAGGCAGTCGCAACCGCCGAAATCAAAGTTATTCATCACGTTTGCCTCCATATTATTGGCGTTTTCTTCGCCTTCTAATTCACAATACGCAAAATAGAGGAAAAGTGTTACCGCCGTTTGACAAATATGTATGAGCGGTTATATAATAGCATAGATATAATTTAATCATACGGAGCTTATTATGGCAAATTTGACAATGGACAAATTGGTAGCCCTGTGCAAAGGCAGAGGCTTTATCTACCCCGGAAGCGAAATCTACGGCGGTCTGGCAAATACTTGGGATTACGGTCCCCTCGGCGTGGAGTTGAAAAACAACGTCAAACGCGCCTGGTGGAAGAAGTTCGTGCAGGAAAATCCGCTGAATACGGGCATAGACTGCGCCATATTGATGAATCCCAACGTATGGGTGGCAAGCGGCCACGTCGGCGGATTCAGCGATCCGCTCATGGATTGCCGTGCGTGCAAGTCCCGCCATCGTGCGGATAATCTCATAGAAGATTACATGAAAAAACACCACTGCGAGGAATCTATAGCGGGATGGGACAACGCCAAGATGGAAAAGTATATCGCCGACCACAAGATCCCCTGCCCCATATGCGGCAAAAGCGATTTTACCGGCGTAAGACAGTTCAACCTGATGTTCAAGACCTTTCAGGGCGTGACTGAGGACAGCGTGAGCACCCTATATCTGCGCCCCGAAACCGCGCAGGGAATATTCGTAAACTTTCTAAACGTGCAACGCACTTCTCGCCTGAAAGTGCCCTTCGGAATAGGTCAGATAGGCAAGAGCTTCAGAAACGAGATTACCCCCGGGAACTTTATCTTCCGCGTGAGGGAGTTCGAACAGATGGAATTGGAGTTCTTCTGCAAGCCCGGCACGGACTTGGAGTGGTTCGCCTACTGGAAGGAATTCTGCAAAAATTGGCTGCTCGGGTTAGGCATAAAGGAGGAGAATCTCAAACTGCGCGACCACGACCCGGAGGAATTGGCGTTCTATTCCAATGCCACCACCGACTTCGAATTCAAATTCCCCTTCGGCTGGGGCGAATTGTGGGGCGTGGCGGACAGGACGGATTACGACCTCAAAGCGCATATGAAGGTGAGCGGAAAGTCGCTTGAATACACCGACCCCAATACAAACGAAAAATATGTGCCCTATGTAATAGAACCTTCCCTGGGCGTGGAGAGAATGGTGCTGGCACTGCTGTGCAACGCCTATGACGAAGAGGAAACAGAGGGAGAAACGCGCGTGGTTATGCGTCTGCATCATGCCCTAGCTCCCTACAAAGTGGCAGTCCTCCCCCTGCAAAAGAAAGCGTTGGGAGAAAAGAGCGAAGAGATATACAGGCAGCTTTGCAAGTACTTCTCCTGCACCTACGACGAGAGCGGCTCCATAGGCAAGCGTTACAGGAGGCAGGATGAAATCGGCACTCCTTACTGCGTGACGGTGGATTTTGAAACGCTTGAAAACGATACGGTGACGGTGCGCGAGCGCGATTCCATGGCTCAGGTAAGACTGCCCATCGAAAGACTGAAAGAATACTTCGAAGAGAACTTGGCTTACTAAGCAGGATAAATATGTCTGTCACGGGCGCTACATTGCGGCGCCCGTATTTTTCGTCAAATAATGTATGTTTTATGCACTTAGTAAAATATACGCGATATATGTGTTTACCAAATAAGCACATAACTGCCTTTTCTCATATTTGGAAAATGCGCCGAATGTGACTAAATGCCTTAATAGGAAAGATATTCACAGCGGCGCTTTTTAATATTTCAATGTATTTTTTATGCACTTAACGCGCTAAAATCTAGGGCGGCAAAGCGCCGCCCGTTCTCTGCCGTCAGCCGCGAGTGCTGTAATTCGGAGATTCCTTTGTGATGGATATGTCGTGAGGATGACTTTCAATGAGAGCGGCGTTGGAGATACGCACGAACTTGGCGTTATGCCTGAGATCTTCTATCGTGTGCTTGCCGCAATAACCCATGCCTGCTCTGAGTCCGCCCATTAGCTGGAATACCACGTCCGCCAAACTGCCGCGGAAAGGAACCCTGCCTTCCACGCCTTCGGGCACAAGTTTCTTGGCGCCCGACTGGAAATATCTGTCCTTGCTGCCGGCAGCCATGGCGCCCAAAGAACCCATGCCGCGATACACCTTGAAACTCCTGCCCTGGAACATCTCTATCTCTCCGGGAGTTTCTTCCGTACCGGCGAAGAGGCTGCCTATCATCACCGCGCTTGCGCCGCAGCCTAGCGCTTTGACTATATCGCCGCTGTATTTGATACCGCCGTCGGCGATTATCCTCTTGCCCATCTTATCGGCTTGTTCTGCGCAATCTATGATAGCCGTTGCCTGAGGCACGCCTATGCCGGCGATGATACGCGTGGTGCATATCGAGCCGGGACCGATGCCCACTTTTACCACGTCTGCGCCGTTTTCAAACAACGCCTTGGTGCCCTCCGCGGTTGCCACATTGCCCACGATGAGCGGCAGATTGGGGAACTTACTCTTTATCATAGCCACGCAGGTGAGCACGTTTTTGCTCTGTCCGTGCGCTGTATCTATTGTGACGACGTCGACTCGTGCGTCCACAAGGGCGCTCACCCTCTCCACGATATCAGCGGTTACGCCCACCGCCGCGCCTGCGAGCAATCTACCCGTCTTATCCTTAGCCGAATGGGGATATTTGATTGCCTTTTCTATGTCTTTTATGGTTATAAGCCCCTTCAAATTGCCGTCCTTATCCACGAGAGGGAGTTTTTCTATGCGGTGTTTACCCAAGATCTTCTGCGCCTCTTCCAAAGTGGTGCCCACGGGAGCGGTGATGAGATTGTCCTTTGTCATTACGTCGCCGATGAGCTTATCAAAGTCCGTTTCGAATCTCAAATCGCGGTTGGTGATTATACCCACCAATTTTTCTCCCCTGGTTATGGGAACGCCGCTTATCTTGAATTTTCTCATCAAATCAAGCGCATCGCTCAACTTATGCTCGGGCGTGAGATGGAAGGGATTGGTGATAACGCCGTTTTCACTGCGCTTGACCTTATCCACCTGCTGTGCCTGAGCTTCTATGCTCATGTTCTTATGAATCATACCCAAGCCGCCTTCGCGGGCAAGAGCTATTGCAAGCTCGTACTCCGTGACGGTGTCCATGGACGCGCTCAGCAGCGGAATATTCAAAACTATGTCGTCGGTGAGTTTGGTGGTTATATCCACTTGCGCGGGGACCACGTCGGAATATTCGGGGATGAGCAGGATGTCGTCAAATGTTAAACCTTCTTTGAATTGCCTGGCCATAATCGCTCCTTTGTATAGTCTTTTCGTATATTATACCTATTTTATTACATACGCTTGAAAAAGTCAAACACATTGCGCGAGTTTGCCCGCATTTGACTTGCAAACGCGCAAAAAGGCAGATTTAATAATATATTTTGAATTTTTGTGCGCGGTCTGTTGAAAATATTTACTTTATTTGTTATACTTAATTAGATAAACTATTTATACGGAGAAAAATATGAACGGCGAAGTGAATATCGACGAGCTGCTTTCCAAGCTGACTTTGGAAGAAAAAGCGGGACTTTGCAGCGGACGTGACTACTGGACCACAAAACCCGTGCCCCGTCTGGGAATACCTACGGGACGTATGTCCGACGGACCTCACGGTCTGAGACTGGAAAAAGAGGATAACGACAAGTCCATGAACGAATCTTATCCCGCTACGGCTTTTCCGCCCGCAGTCACATTCGCAAGTTCTTGGGATGTATCCATCGCCGCTCAGATGGGGGAAGAGATAGCCATTCAATGCCTTGACCAGGACGTGTCGGTGATTTTGGGACCCGGCATAAACATAAAGCGTTCCCCTCTGTGCGGGCGTAATTTCGAGTATCTGTCCGAGGACCCCTATCTTTCTTCGCGTATGTGCGTGAGCTATGTGAACGGCGTACAAAAGCACAATGTGGGCACCTCGGTAAAGCATTTTTGCGCCAATAACCAGGAATCGCGCCGCATGACCATAAATGCGGTGGTGGACGAGCGCGCCCTTCGCGAGATATATCTGCCCGCATTCGAAAGTGCTGTCAAGGAGGCTCAACCTTGGACGATAATGTGTTCATATAACCGCATAAACGGTGAATACGCCTCCGACAATAAGCGCCTGCTAACTGATATTTTGCGCGGCGAGTGGGGCTTTAAGGGTCTGGTGGTGAGCGACTGGAACGCCACCAACAATCGTGTGGAAGGCGTAAAGGCGGGCTTGGATTTGGAGATGCCCTATTCCGGCGGACTTACCGACAAGTACATAGTCAAGGCGGTTAAAAGCGGAGAACTGAAAGAAGAAGAATTGGATAAGGTGGTGCGCAGAGTGCTGGAATTCGTGTATAAATGCGCGTCCAACCAGTACAGCGGCGTGGAGGCGGACTATGAACGCGGGCATCTGCTTGCTCGCCATATCGCGGAAAGCTCCGCCGTCCTTTTGAAAAACGAAAACAAGGCGCTTCCCCTTTCGGATGATGACGACATCGCTCTCATCGGAGAACTTGCGCGCACCAGCAGATACCAGGGCTCGGGCAGTTCTCGCATAAACCCCTATAAGCTGGTATCTTTGACCGAGGCGATGACAGCGGAGGGAAAGAAATTCGTATTTGCTCCCGGATACAGCACGGACAACGCAAATCCGGACGAGAATCTGATAACGCAGGCGGTGGAACTGGCTCGCACCAAGAATACGGTGGTGGTGGCAATAGGACTTACCGAAGACTATGAGTGCGAGGGGTATGACCGCTCTCATATCGACCTTCCTGCCGCGCAGAATAAATTGTTGAACGAGCTGACAAAGGTATGCGACAACGTGATAGTCGTGCTGTATGGCGGCTCTCCCGTGACCATGCCGTGGATAGACGGCGTAGAGGCGGTGCTCAACGCATATCTCCCCGGAGAAGCGGGCGGAGAAGCGGTATGCCGACTGCTCTACGGTAAGGTGAATCCCAGCGGAAAACTTGCGGAAACGTATCCGCTCTGCCTAGATGACTATCTGCCCTCCAAATATTTCGGAATGGGTCCCAAAGTAGTGGAACATCGCGAGAGTATATTCGTGGGATACCGCTACTACGACAGCGCGCATAAGAACGTGCTCTTCCCCTTCGGCTACGGTCTGTCCTATACGACGTTTGAATACTCCGACTTGAAGATAGACGACGGCAAGGTGTCCTTTACCGTGACGAACACGGGCGACAGGGACGGCGCGGAGGTGTGCCAACTGTATGTGGGCGCGCGCAATTCTCGCGTATTCAGGGCGGAAAAGGAATTGAAACGCTTTGTAAAAGTCTTCCTCAAAAAAGGTCAATCCACTACCGTGACCTTCACTCTGGACGACAGATGTTTTGCCTTCTACAACACCGAAATAGACGACTGGTATGTGGAGAACTGCGACTACGAAATAATGGTGGGCGCAAGCTCTAGGGATATACGTCTTTCCGGCAGGATAACCATATCCTCCCGTCCCGTGGCGCCCATGCCCGACTACGAGAGTAAGTGCCCTTCTTACTTTGACATCGGGAATGCGGAGGAGATTGGCGACGACGAGTTTTCCCGCCTCTACGGCAAGAAGCTGCCCTCCAATCTGCCCTCCAAGCGCGGCGAATTCGACCTGACTACGACGCTGGGAGAACTGAGCTGCTGCCTTATAGGTAAGCTCATAATCAAAGTGGCTCCCGCCGTAATAAAGGGGCAGGTGGAAAACCCGGATATGACCACCATGCTCATGCTCATGCAGGGAATGAAAGAATTGCCCTTGCGCGGTCTTATCGGCATCTCCGGTGGCATAGCGGATATAAGAGTCATTCGCGGCATGATGGAGTGGGGCAACAAACACCGCCTCAAAGGACTGCTCTTAATCATAGCGGGTCTTTTCGCGACGCTGGGCAATGTGTCCAAGCAAAAGGTGGAAAAGGCGCTCAAACGCGACGAGCGCAAAGCCGCACGCGAAGAAGCGGCACGCGCCAAAGCCGAAGCCAAGGCAAAGGCGGAGGAAGAAGAGGCGAAAACCAAGGCGGAAAAAGCCGCCAAGAAGGAGGAATCCAAGGCTTCCTCGCCCAGCATGAGGGAGAGATTTTCCTCTTTCTTCTCCTCAGGCGACGACAAAAAAGACGACAAGAAAAAGCAATAAACAGATTAAAAAGGGCTACAATCTATGTAGCCCTTTTTATATTCCGCAACGCGCTTTTTCTATACGGTCATCGTGTCTGCGGACTCGTCCTCTTGCGCGGCGGATTTACGGGTGGACACCACCTCTCCCGTCTTACTGTCTATCAGCGCCGCCCAATAGTCGTCCCTATCTTTGATAAATGATACAAACCAGTAATATCCGCCCTCTGGGCTGTGATCGTTGCGCACTATTTTCACATACGTTTCTCTGCCGAAGCCGCCGTTTGCCACCGCTTCGTCTATCTCCGCTTGAAATGCGGTATATGCGATTTCCAGCGCCTTAACATTATCTATCTCGGTTATGGCGTTTTCAAGCGCAATCTCCGCGGTATTTTCCCCGTAAGTGAGCGTTACGGAGATAATTTTGCCTATATCCGCTATATTTTCCAGCCGCGCGCTAGAAGACACGCCGAAGCTGTCCTTTTCCAAGCTGCCCTGCAAAGTTCCGCTTTCACCCGTAAGCGTATAGCTGTATTCGTAATTGAGCATTGCCGGTTTGAGAGGACGGATCGAAAGAGTTACCACATCCTTTTTCTCCCCGACTTCGCCGTCGGATATGAACAGTTCTTCCCTGTTCACGCCCGTAACTTCCGCTTCGAAATCTTCCGTCTGCCCGAAATAGTACATATACTGGTCATAACTCAACGTGTCTTCGAGTTTGAATTCCTCTTCCTGCGTGCAGGCGCACACGCCCGCGGCGACGACTATTATTGATATCACCGCAAAAGCAAGTAAAATTTTTCTTTTCATACGCACCTCCTGTGACGTTAAATCATATGTGCGTATGAGACAAAATATACCCTTGCGAAAAAATTGTTAAAACTTCCGCACCATGCCCCGTTCAATTTGGCAGTCATGCGAGCGCCGGCGGCAACTTGCGCGAAAAATACCGCCCTTATTTGTACTTATCTATCTTGAATCATCGACTTGACTTTCATAAGGCGCACTGTGGAAGATCGTTCGTTTTCATCCAGCTTCATTGTAATGTAGCGAATGGTTTCTTCCGTCTGCGGGATCATGACGTACTCCAAGGCGTTCACGCGGCGGCGATTCTTCTCTATCTCTATGGCGAGCATATTGCACGATTTTTCCACTTGCGCCAGCTGTACCAACTTTTCCGCGAGTTTGGTAACGGTGACTATGGAGGCGTCCAACTGTGCCGTTACGCGAGCAAAGGAATAGGGAAAATCCTCCCCTTTGCTCTCTTCTTCCATGCGCATATCGGGCACGACGACGCTCATGATATTGCTCACGCCCGCGCGTATCTTTATGCTCTTTGAGGGCATGGCGAGCGCTTCTTCCATCACATAATCCTCGCAACACGAGCGCGCCAAGGCAAAATCGTGCAGCGCCCCGGCAAGTTCACTCTCCACTTCCTGCCTGAGCCGTTTATTTTCTTTGGCGAGTTCCACGAAGCGGCGTACCATTTCATCCGACTTGTCTTTGAGCATCTTATGCCCCTTGACCGCCGTGGCGAGCCTGCGCTTTAAGTTGCGCAACTCCATTCTCGTGGGATTTACGTTCAGCCTCTCCGCCATCACTCCTCCTCTGCCTTGCGAGCGGCTACGGCGGGACGATAGTACTTATCCAAGAAAGCGTCCCTCACGCGCTTCATCTCGCTCTCCGGCAGCATAGCCAGCAATTTCCAGCCTATATCCAATGTTTCGTCTATACTTCTGTTACACTCAAATCCCTGGTTCAGGTATACCTTCTCGAACTCTTGCGCGAAACTTGCGTATAACCTGTCCGTAGGCGTAAGCGCCGCATCTCCCAGCACCGCTGCCAGTTCTTTTGCGTCCTTACCCTGAGCATATGCAGAGAAAAGCTGATTCATGTTGTCCGAGTGGTCCTCCCGCGTCTTCCCCGCGCCTATGCCCTTTTGTTTGAGCCTGGACAGCGAGGGCAGCACGTCGATGGGAGGATTGATACTCTTTTTATACAACTCTCTGCTCAAAATTATCTGCCCTTCGGTAATATATCCCGTCAAGTCGGGAATGGGATGCGTCTTGTCGTCCTCCGGCATGGTCAAGATGGGTATTTGAGTGATAGAACCTTTCTTCCCTATTATCCTGCCCGCACGCTCGTACATGGTGGCAAGGTCGGTATAGAGGTAACCCGGATATCCGCGCCTGCCCGGCACTTCCTTTCTGGCGGCGGAAACCTCTCTCAAAGCCTCGCAATAGTTGGTTATGTCCGTCATGATTACAAGGACGTGCATATCCTTTTCAAATGCCAAATACTCCGCCGCAGTAAGCGCCATTCTCGGAGTGGAGATGCGCTCCACCGCGGGGTCGTTTGCCAAATTGATGAACATCACGCTGCGCTCTATCGCGCCCGTGCGCCTGAAATCGGACATAAAGAAATCCGCTTCCTCATAAGTGATACCCATTGCCGCAAACACCACGGCGAATTTTTCACTGTCATCCAGCACCTTTGCCTGACGGGCTATCTGCGCCGCCAGTTCCGCATGAGGCAGCCCGGACATACTGAACACGGGCAGCTTTTGCCCTCTGACCAGCGTGTTCAAACCGTCTATGGCGGAAATACCGGTCTGTATGAATTCGTCCGGATAATCGCGCGCTGCGGGATTTATCGGTCTGCCGTTTATGTCCAGTCTGGCTTCGGCTATGACGGGCGCCCCGCCGTCCTTGGGTCTGCCCAAGCCGTCGAACACCCTGCCCAGCATATCCTCGCTTACGGCAAGCTCCATGCTCCTGCCTAAAAATCTGGCTTTGGAAGTGGACATCTGTATGCCCTGAGAGCTTTCAAACAACTGAACCATGGCGTTGTCACCATCTACCTCCAGCACCTTGCCCAGGCGAACTTCCCCGTCCGCCGCGGCTATCTCCACCAACTCGTCATACTTCACGCCTTCCACACCTTCCACCAGCATGAGCGGTCCGACTATCTCTCTTATCGTCTTATACTCTTTAAGCATACTTCACCTCACGCATTTATCAGCTGCTTTATCTCGCCTGCCATCTGCCTGCCTATCTCTTCGAATCTGCCCATTTCGTTTTCCGGAATATATTTACATCTGCCTATCTTCTCACGGCTGCTCACAGCCAAAAGGTCGTCCAAATCCGCGCCTTTTTCCAGCGCGTCCTTGGACAGTTTGTAGCAATCCAGTATGAGTTTTAGCATGGCGTATTGCTTTTGCAGGGACGCATATGTGTCCACTTCGTTGAAAGCGTCCTGATGCAAATAGTCCTCTCTTATGGATTTCGCCGTTTCCATGGTCAGCCTGTCCTCGGGGGAAAGCGCGTCCATGCCCACGAGTCTGACTATCTCGTTCAAACCCGACTCCTCTTGCAAAATAGCCATGGCGGCGTTGCGCTGTTCCACCCAGCGAGAATTTACATTTTCTCCATACCACTGCGTCATCTTGTCCGCATAGAGGGAGTAGCTGGCTATCCAATCTATCGCGGGAAAATGCCTCTTATACGCCAGGGAGGAGGAAAGCCCCCAGAATACCTTAACTATTCTCAGCGTAGCCTGTGATACTGGCTCGGAGAGGTCTCCGCCCGGAGGCGATACGGCGGAAATGGCAGTAACTGAACCTACCCTGTTGTCCGTTCCCAAAGTGCGCACCACGCCCGCACGCTCATAATAGCTTGCAAGACGGGAGGACAGATATGCGGGATATCCCTCTTCGCCCGGCATCTCTTCCAGTCTGCCGGACATCTCCCTGAGCGCTTCCGCCCAGCGTGAAGATGAGTCCGCCATGATAGCCACGTTATACCCCATGTCGCGGAAGTATTCCGCTATGGTTATTCCCGTATATATGGAGGCTTCGCGCGCCGCCACGGGCATATCCGACGTATTGGCTATGAGCACCGTCCTCTTCATCAGCGGCTGACCGCTCTTGGGGTCTGTAAGCTGCGGAAATTCGTTCAACACGTCCGTCATCTCATTGCCGCGCTCTCCGCAACCGACATAGACGATTATGTCCGCATCCGCCCATTTCGCCAACTGATGCTGGACCACCGTCTTGCCGCTGCCGAAAGGTCCGGGAATGCACGCCGCACCGCCCTTGGCTACCGGGAAGAAGGTGTCTATCACCCTCTGTCCGGATATGAGAGGCATAGCGGGGGACATCTTCCCCTTATACGGACGCCCTATTCGCACGGGCCACTTCTGCATCATGGTGAGCTTTATGTCCCCTTTTGCGCCGTTCAGCGTACACACGACCTCGTCCACGGTGAATTCGCCCTCTTTTATGCTCTTAATAGTGCCGGATACATTCGGCGGCACCATTATGCGGTGCTCCACTACGCTGTTTTCCCTGACAGTGCCTATTATGTCGCCTCCCGTAACCGCAACTCCCTTACTCACGGCGGGAGTGAATTTCCACTTTTTTTCATGGTCTATGGCGGGCATATCTATGCCTCTGCCTATTCTCTCTCCGCTCACTTCCATCAGCTTGCGCAGCGGGCGCTGTATGCCGTCATATATGCCTTCCAGCAGCCCCGGACCCAACTCTACGGAGAGCGGAGCTCCCGTGGTGACGACTTCCTCGCCCGGTCCCAAACCGCCCGTTTCCTCGTATACCTGTATAGACGCCCTGTCCCCTCTCATCTCTATCACCTCTCCGATGAGACTGCGGGAACTGACGCGCACTACGTCGAACATCTTGGCGTCGTCCAGACCTTCCGCAACGATGAGCGGCCCTGCCACCTTTACTATCTTACCCTTTTTCTTGCTTGCCATGATCAGCCTTCCTTGTTAAACAATATATCCGTGCCTACGGCGCGCTCCACGTCCGCCTTTATTCCCGCCATTCCCAGTCCTGTACTGCCCGAGGACGAAGGGATGGGGATGAGCGTGGGATACGCCTTGCGCTTATATTTTTCCAACGTTTCGCCCATGCCTGCCGCCAGATCTTCCGTGATGAAGATGACGCAGTATTCTTTCGCGTGCTTTTTCAGCACTCCTTCCGCCTCCGACGCGCTTTGGGCGGCAAATACGTCCATACCCGCCGCCTTGAAGGCGAGAACTATATCTTTATCCCCTATTACGGCAAGTTTATCGCTATACATAGAACTCCCTCAACCTCTCTTTTATGAGCGATTTATCCGCGCCTATCTTTTGCAGCGTGGTTATCATCTTCACCGCCTTTAATTCGGATTTTTTTGCCACATAATATCCCGCGATTGGCGCCACGGAGAACACATCGTACCTGTCTGCTTTGAATATTTCCAGCTGCGCATTGTCCTTGCACGCTTCCAGCCGGGCAAAAGATTTGGTGGAAGCGTACTCCGCCATACCCCTAGATACGGAGGTGTATTTGAGTTTTTCCTCCACAACCGCCTCTTCTTCCTCAAAAAGCGCGCAGAGTGCGTCCTCTCCTATACTCCCGCCGGAAATAAACGCAGATTTGAATTCACTCTCGCGCCCGCCCGCTTTCTTTATGCGTAAAAGGCTTTCGACATTGGCGTAATCTATCTCCGTCACCCAATACTTTTCCACACTCTTGACCTTCTTGCTCACTTCAAGAATGTGCGCGTACATCGCCTTGTCCAAGACCTCGTCGATATACCTGCCGGAGTGCGGATTGGAGGCAAAATACACGTCTATATGCGTGAGCGCCTGGGCAAGCCGAGGAAAGAGTGCGTCGTAACTGTCGTTCATAACGGCGTCTTTGAGTAAGTCGACGTCTATCTCTCCTGCGGGCGCAAGCATAAACGAGGGGTCGGATATTCCTCCGTACTTCGCCTTCATCAGCGCCTTGGCGTTGTGATAGTCGTTTGTCAGCGCAAAGCCGGACAATCCTTTTATTCCTCCCGCCTCTTTCATGAACCGCGCGAGCTTTACCTCCTCGGCGGCTATCATTCCGTCCACGCCGCCGTCGCTCATATTCCCGAAGCCGCTCTCTTGCAATATCTTGACCGCCGCCTCATAATTTTCGGCAAAAACCATTCTGGTTATCTTTTCCGATCCCAGAAGGGTGTTTTCCAGCGACCTGGCTATGGATGCTGCGTAAATGAGTTCAGCCATTTATTCTCCCTTGAACAAAGCCGCCGCCACCTCTGCTTCGCACTCCTGCCTGACAAGGCGCAGCTCTTCTTCCAGCGTGAGATTCTTGTCGTATTTCTTGCCCGAAAGTATCACGCCGCCCGCAAAGCTCCCTCTTTTTGAAGAGAGTTTCAGCTTTATCTTCGCGCTTTTGGCTATGCCGGCTACAAATGCGGGCGTAATAACTTTTTCGTCCTCTGCGCATATGACCACTTCGTCCCCGTCCTCCGCATTTGCGGAAATGCAGCGCGTGAGAAATGCCTTATACGCCTTTTTGTCCTTTTTCAACTCTTGCGCCGCGGCGGAAAACGCCTCGTCCGTAAGCCTACTCTTGCACGCGGAAAGTTCGCGGCGCGTATCCAACGCGTCCACGCTGCGCGAGCGGGAAAGTATCTGTTCCACCCGCTCATCTCCGCCGGCGAGCATCTTTTGCATATACGCCGCTGCCGCCTTGCGCGCGGATGATACGAGCGCTTCCGCCTTTTCCGACGCAATGCGCTCCCGTTCGCCTGCCGCCGCCTCTGCGTCCGATATTATCTTGGCTATTACCGCATTCTTATCGTTCATATCTCAACCGGTTATGCTGTTTGTTATAAACATGAGCGCCAGGAAGGAGATGAGCAACGCAAGCAGTGCATACGTTTCCACCATGACGGTGAGCGCAAGACCTTTACCGGACGTTTCCGGACGCTTGCCCACCATAGCTATGGCAGACACCGCGCACTTGCCCTGGTAGATGCCGGATACCAAACCTACGATGCCCATGGGCGCGCAAGCCGCCACGATAGACCATCCTTGAAGAGTGGTCATCTCTACGGGAGAACCGCTCAAAAAGCCCGTCCACAACAGCGTTAAGAAGGCGATTATCAGCCCGTATATGCCCTGAGTGCCGGGAAGAAGCTGCAACAGAACCAGCTTGCCGAACTTGCCGGGATCTTCAGAGGTGACTCCCGCAGCAGCCTGACCGGCTATACCCACGCCTATCGCCGAACCGCAGCCCGCCAGTATGGCAGATACGGCGGCGCCGATTATCGCAATATATGCTCCGTCCATTATCTTTTACCTCCGATTATGGATTTGGTTTTTATTTCGTATTTTTTCTCGTCCACATAGTAGTACTTCATCTCACTGCCCAGCGGCGCAAACAGTCTGCCTCCGCCCTCGTAGAACTTTCCGAAAAATTCCACAAATTGCAGGCGCGAATCGTGCACATACGAGCCCAAAGTGTTTATACCCAGATTGAAAGTGTGACCTATAACGAAGATGACGCACGCGATCGCCCAGCCCAGCACGGGCGCGGAGGGAATCATATCTTTTATTACTATGCCTATTTGGTTGAACACCATGGCGATGACCGCGGACGCCAGTCCCAGACCGAATATGCGCGTGTAACTCATTAGGTCGGAGAAGAAGTTGACTATACCGTATAGTTTGCCTATTCCGCTGCCCAGCCTCTTAACCCCCTTGTTGCTCACCACTCCCGAGAGGATGAGGAAGGCTATTCCGATGCCCAGCAACGCATATCCGAGATAGGACACCCACGGCGCCAGGGAAGAACCGAAAAACGCGCCCGCCACGCCGAATACGAGAAAGTACCAGCAGGTATTGCCGAATACGGCTTCCAGCGGCTTTTTCTGCCTGAAGAGGGAAACCATGTTCACCAAATAGCCGTACAGCATCTGCACAAGTCCCGCTCCCAGGCTTAAAAAGAGCATTGTTATGGGGTCTTCTATCGGATTGAACCAGTACCACATCCCGAAGTCGGCTGCGCTTACGCCGAAGTAAGATCCGAACATGACTCCCCAAATCACGGTGGATATGCCGCCCATGAGCAGCAGTTTTATCATGTTTCCCCTGCCGCGCGGAGGCTTTACCTTTGCCAAATATATGCTCGTAAACAGGGTGAGGAGCACGCCGTAGCCCACGTCTGCCAGCATCATTCCGAAGAAGAGGAAGAAAAATGCGGTGATGTGCGGATTTGGGTCCTGTTCCCTGTACTTGGGCGCGGAGAACATATTCGTAACCGTTTCATAGGGGGTGACGAGGGAGTTGTTCATCGCATATGTGGGGACATCGTCCCCCTCGGAAGGTTCAACAAAATAGTAGGACAACGTCTGAGGGCTGTCTTCCAGCAGTTTATCCACCTGCTCTTTATACGGCAGCGGCACCCAGCCTTCCAGTACATACGAGGTATTCGTGCACGCGGCGCCCGCGCAGCCCGCCACCTTAGCGTAATTCACACTGTAATAGTCGCGCATGAGCTTGATCAGCGGCAGATCCGCCTCCGCCTGAGCGACTTGGGAGATTATCTCCGCCCTGCGCGAAGCTATCTCTTCCGCCCTCTTTTTTATCGCGCCGCTCTCTTGCGCGTACGTTCCGACATACTCTGCCGGACAAGCGGAAAATTCCATATCCGAGAGGGCGCTTTTAACCGCCTCCTCGTCCTCTTTAAGACATACCACGGCAAGGGCGGTCTGACTGCCCGTCCCCCATGTGCGCCATATGCACTTTTCGCTCCATTCCCCCTCCTTGAATTCGGAAGAAGAGATGGCGCCTAGCGCCGCATATGTGCGTGCCGTGGGCTTGAATATGCCCAACTCCCCGTCCACTTCCGCATACGGAGAGAGGGCGGCGAGCGCGTTCTCACACCTGAGTTTTTCCGCCGCACATTCGGTAAGAGTGCCGGAGAGTTCTTTTAATTTCGAGATGATGCAATTTAGCTCCGCCTCCTTTTGCTCGCATTGGGTAAATTCCTCGAATGTTAGCGTAGGTTGGGGAGTCAAGGGATTTTTCTTGATTTTTTTATAGTCTATTATCTTCTTTTTTGCAAGATCCGCCGCCTCTAAGCAACAGCTTGCGATAAAATCGAACGCGAACTGAATGTCCGCAAGTTTCAATGAGAGTTCGTCTGTCTGCTTGGTTAAATCCTGCCTGAACGTGCCCTGTCCTTCGGCGGCAGGAGATAGTTCCACGCACCCGGATTTGTGCAACAAATCCAAAGTCGCCTGCGTTTCGCTGCGACTGCCTACCAATATGAGCTTGCGCATTTCAGCCAGCATATCTGTTTGTCAACCGCTCCAAAATTATCTTCACCGCCTGCGATGAGTTGTCGTGCGCCAATTTGGCAAGTCTTTCTTGCTCTTCACTGCACTGCTTGCGCGCAAGTTCGCTCAAACGGTTTGCCCTAAGCGCCGCCTCTCCCGCCTCCTGACGCAGCTTGTCCTTTACCTGCTCTTCGCTCTGCGCTTTTATGGCGGCGGCTTCCGCCTCGGCATCGGCGGTTATCTCCTTGCACTTTGCCTTGGCGTTTGCGGTTATCTCCTCCGCCCGCGCCTCCGCTTCAAGGATGTTTTTGACGACTTCGCCCATATCCGGCTTTTTTTCTTCCATCATAATTTCCCTTAGAGAGTTTATTTGAAATATTTTTCCTCTATTGCCGTTATCTTGTTAACCCTGCTTGTGTGCCTGCCCCCTTCAAAGGGAGTGTCCAGCCATGCCGCGACCATCTTCTCCGCCAGTTCGGGAGTTATCACCCTGCCGCCCATGGCGAGGATATTTGCGTTGTTGTGCGCGGAGCACATAGTCGCGGTGAATACGTCGTGACACACCGCGCATCTTATGCCCTTGACCTTGTTCGCTGCGATGGAGATGCCTATGCCCGTTCCGCACATGAGTATGCCTTTGTCGCACCTGCCGGAGGATACGTCCTCCGCCACCGCCAATGCATAATCGGGATAATCCACGGATGAGGTATCGAAGCACCCCTTATCCTCCACCTGTATTCCTCTTTTTTTCAATTCTTCCGTGACCGCCTGCTTTAATATTATGCCGCCGTGGTCACATCCTATGGCTATTTTCATGAAACCTCCGTATTTGTCAACATTATATCACAATGTATTTTCTTTTTCAAGATGTAATTTTAGACAAAAAGGTAAATTTTGCCGTAATCTCACGTCCGCCGCAATCCCGTAAAGATAGGTCTTTACGCTTTTCCCTCGAAAAATCTGCCTTTTATATAAGAAATGAGGCAGTCTATCGCCTTATCCAGCACCTGCGCGCATCTGTCGTATTCCGCCTGATCTCCGCCGTAGGGGTCGGTTATATCGCCGTAAGGCGCTACTTCGCTGAACGACGCGAGCTTATCGTCGTCTATCACCACCGCGAGGGTTGCACGCTGTTCCCACGTCATTGTAACGACAAAATCGCTCTCGTTCACAAGGCGCGGCGTAACGGGCTGAGAAGCGTGTGAAAAACCGGTTATCCCCATTTTTTTAAGCGCCTCAATCGCCTTTGGATTCATCCTCTCCCCGTATGTCATCATGATGGCGGCGCTGTCCGCGCTGATATCCAAACGCTGCTGTTTTGCCTTGTGCGTGAGTATCGCCTGCGCCATGGGCGAGCGACAAGTGTTGCCCGTGCATACAAATAAAACTTTCATACTCTCTTTCCTCCCGCCGCTTTATTCACCCTGTTCATAACGGAAGCAGCCACTCCCGACGCTCCCAAATCTTCGCATATGATGAAATCGGCTATCTTTTCCCCTCTGTGCAGAGCGGAATATACGTTGCGACACACCTCTGCGTCCCCCTCTCCCAAATCTATGCACCTCTTTCCTATTAGCTGGGGTAGATGCTCCCTCCTGCACAAAATGATGGGGTCTTTTCCCTCCTCCTTCTGCCTTTCGTAACAGTTTATCGCAGAGGCGATGTTCTCTGCCACCACACACTCGCACGAGGGGGCGTAATGCTTGTACTTCATGCCCGGAGCGGGCGCCGCCGCCAGCACCTTACCCGTATGCGATTTCACGTCCGCGCCCAGCACCGCCGCTATCATCTCCGCAGTTACGGCGCCCGGACGCAGCACTACGGGCACATCGCCCGTTATATCCAGCACTGTGGATTCTATGCCCACGTTGCACTCTCCTCCGTCTATTATAAGGGGGATTCTGCCTTTCATATCCTCATAAACGTGCATGGCGGTAGTGGGGCTTATTCGGGTGGAGAGGTTTGCAGACGGAGCGGCTATGGGCACGCCGCACGCGGCTATGAACTCGGACGCCGTCTTATTGGACGGTACGCGCACGCCCACTGTGTTCAATCCCGCCGTAACTTCGTCGGGGATATTCTCCTTCCTGGGCATGACCAGCGTCAAAGGTCCGGGCATGAATGCGTTTATGAGCGCTTCGTACTTCCTGTCAAACCCGCGGGTAACTTGCGGGATATCCCTTTTGTCGGACAGATGAACTATAAGGGGGTTGTCCATGGGTCTGCCCTTTGCGGCAAACACCGCCCTCACCGCGTCCGGATTGTATGCGTTTGCCGCAAGCCCGTACACCGTTTCCGTGGGAAATGCCACCACGCCTCCGGCACGGACTATCGCCGCGCCTTTTATTATGCCTTCTTTTCCGCTTAATATTTCCGTTTTCATATCACTCCCAAAGTATGAGTGCACCCGCAATTATGCCAAGTATGGCGAACGCCGCCACCTTCTTGCATTTGGTGCGCGCATACGCTTCTGCGAGCATATCGTCAAAGATGATGTAGAGCATCGCGCCCGCAGACAGAGCCAGGCACATACCCGTGAGTACTCCCGAAATATTGCTTACGAAATACCCTATCAGTGCGCCCGCCACCGCCGCAAGTCCGGTAGACGCGGCTATCAGCACGCCCAGCCATCGCCTCATGCCCGATTTGCCGAATGCCGCAGACATGGCTATACCCTCCGGGATGTTGTGCAGGGCTATGAGCAGGGCTGCAAACCATGCAGAGCCTTCCCCCGCAAGAGTGCCGATCATCATGCCTTCCGGAATATTGTGCAATACCAGCGCCACTGCGAGCGACAGCCCCACATATAACTCCCTCTTCCCCTCCGCACTGTGCAAATCGGGAAGAGATTCTTCCTCATCGTGCTTGTGTTCTCCCGTCCTCTTGTCCAATATAAGTCCGGCACAAAACACGATTGCCGCTCCCAAAAAGGCGAACAGCAGAGTTATCCATATCCGCCCGCCGGCTTCCAGCGATTCGGGCAATACGTCCAAGAACACCAGCGCCGCCATAAATCCGGCGGTGAATGCCATGAGCGCGCTTAAAATCTTCTCGCCCCTGCCGTGAACAGATACGGGAATGAGGGCGCCTATCAAAGTGCCGCCCACTCCTGCCAACATACTCCACAATAATGCTTCCCACCACATAGGTATATTTTATATCTTTTTTGTGCGATATGCAAGCTAAATTTTCCGTGAAAAATTTTATCGTCCTCCGTCTATGTAAATGCCCTGTAAATTAAACAGTATGCTGTTGAATTTTTCGTAAAATTCACTTAATAAGAGTTTACTTTTCGCGCGCGCGATGATATAATAATATTATTAATAAAAAGGAGAGATTTTTTATGAATGATTTCGCTCATACTATGGAAACTCCCATGTTCTCCATCAACGGAACGGATTTCCCGCTCTATGCATTGATTATCGTCGCGGTCGCATTGATCGCCATCATAATAGGTTCGGCCATAGCCGCAACCGCCGCTCATAAGAAGAAGCAAGCTGCCATGGAAGCGGACGAATCCGCAAAACAGGCGGAAGAAGAAGCCGCTAAGGCAGCGCAGGAGGAGGCTGCTCGCAAAGCTGCCGAGGAAGAGGCCGCTCGCAAGGCTGCTGCCGAAAAAGCCGCGCAGGAGGAGGCCGCTCGCAAGGCTGCTGCCGAAAAAGCCGCGCAGGAAGAGGCTGCTCGCAAAGCTGCTGCCGAAAAAGCCGCGCAGGAAGAGGCTGCTCGCAAAGCTGCCGAAGAAGAGGCCGCCCGTAAGGCAGCCGCAGAAGAAGGCGCGCAGGAAGAGGCCGAA